>CAZKNE010000042.1:9859-10729 GCA_964554005.1 uncultured bacterium
CAGAGCTTGATGGTTGTGGCGGATGTAGTGTGTTATCGCGAACAGCAGATGCGTCTTGCCAACCCCTTCATGGCCATATACGAACAACGGATTGTATGCCCTTGAAGGGCTCTGAGCCACCTTGACGCAGGCCGCGTGAGCAAACTCGTTGCAGTCCCCCAGGACATAATTGTCAAACGTGAAATTGCCATTGGTATGAGGAAGTGCCTGCCCATGCCTCAAGCTGTTGGTAACGGGCGGCGCTTTGCTCAAAGACTTCCGCACAGCCGGCGCCTTTTCCTTAACTTCGTGCACCCCGTTGAGGCTTATCTGGACCTCGACATCGCGCCTGCATATATCTCTTGCGGCCACCCTTATCAAAGAGAGGTAGTTCTCGTTGACCCAATTCCGATGCGAGTCGTTCAGAACCGTGAGACGCAGCATGCCCTTTCTGTATCCCTCGTAGTTCATGCTCTTGATCCATGTCTCAAAGCTGTGCTGGTTGATCGTCCGCTTTAGGCGCCGAAGGATACGGACCCACACGTTGTTCACTTGCGCAAGACCTCCAATATGGGAAACGATCGCTCAGATGTAAGGCCAAAAACTAACAGCATGATTTCAACCAAAGAAGATGCCCCGCACCCCCCGCGTGTGAGCGGTTAGGGCTTGTGTAGGCTAGATTTATGCCCCCAAAGGCAGTCTATGCCATGACTAGCGACATGTGGTTTATCAACGATATAGGCAAAAATACGAAAGAAGTCCAAACAAAAACTTATAGCACTCCTCGTTGTTTTCATCACATCTTAAGATTAGTCTTCTATCCGGAATGTTCAAGAAATCTCCCGGCAGATTCTCAAGCGCTGCTCTATTGGATTGTGGTAGATTGGACCG
>CAZKNE010000043.1:0-10566 GCA_964554005.1 uncultured bacterium
TTTCTTGTAGTTGACTTGCAGGACCTTTGCCGTTGCGCCGGGGATCACTAGGAACGCCGAGACGAGTATGATGCCGACGACCTTGATCGAGATGACGATGGCAAGCGCGATGAGTATCAGCAGTAGGTAGTGAAGAAAGGTTGTGGGCAGCCCGCTGACAGTGGCAAGTCGCTCGTCGAAACAGAAGAAGAATATCTCCTTGAAGAAGGCGATGACGACGACGAGCACGAGCACCGCTAGGACGGAGATAACAATGATGTCGCCTGAGCTGACGCCTAGTATGTTTCCAAACAGGTAGCTGAAGACCTCTCCGGTATATCTTTTCCTGAGCGCGATGAAGATAACGCCCATGGCCATCGAGACTGCGAAGAATATCCCGATCGCGGAGTCGGCGGAGATGCGCTTGCCACGACTTGCCCAACCGATGAGGACAGCAACCACGAGGCAGAAGACAAGAGTTACGGCATCCACTTTGACGTCAGCAGCAGCGCTTTCCTCGAAGAGAAACAGCCCGAGTGCGAGTCCCCCGAACGCCGAGTGCGAGATGCCCTGGCCTATAAAGGCAAGCCGCTTGAGCACCACATACACAGAGAGGACCGAGCACGTGAACCCGACTATCAGCCCGGCCAGAAAGGCGTGGCGCATGAACTCAAACGTCCTGAGCGATTCAACGAAGGAGATGTCGGCGCCCACGAGCGCTATCCCCAGACTTCGAGCTGAACGATCGAAAAAAGCGTCGAGTTCGGCAAGGTGCCTGATTGGGCGAAACCCGCAGCTTTGCAGCTCTTGCAGATCATTTCTTCTCCCTGTGGAACTTGTTTATGTGCCTCAAATGCTCCTTTAGATAGGCATCCAGCTCACAGACGCCAGCTGCCTCAAGGACTTTCTCGTTGATGAGTTCCGACTTGGAATGCCAGTGCATCGTGTGGAACAGGCATGCGACCTCGTCAACGTGCTCAGCGACCTGGGCGATGTCATGCGAGACAATCACGATCGCCATGCCAAGATCGCGATTGAGTTGGGACACTTGCTCGTAGAAGAGCGCGAGGCCGTCCGTGTCGATGCCGACGGTAGGCTCGTCAAGTATCAATAGCTCCGGCGAGGGCATAAGCGCCCTTGCGATGAACGTCCGCTGCTGCTGGCCGTAGGAGAGCTTGCCGATCTGCTTTTTCGCCAGGCTAGCGATCCCGAAGCGCGCCATCAGCTTTTGTGCCCGCTCCTTCTTGGACTTGCTGACCCTGTGCAGAAGCCCAGTCTCGAAATAGGAACCCATCAGGACAACATCGAGAGCGGACGCTGGGAACGACAGGTCAAAATGCGCCTTCTGCGGCACATAGCCGATCTTCGCACGCAGCCGCCCAAGCTTGGACGCCGGGCGCCCGAACACGAGCACGGAGCCTGAATTAGGCACTAGCTCGCCCAGCAAGAGCTTCAGAAAAGTTGTCTTGCCGCCACCGTTTGGCCCGATCAACGCCAGAAAAACGCCTCGTTTTTGCTCAAAATGGATGCCGTCTAAGGTTGGCTCGAGCTCTGCCGCATAGGAGAAACTCATGTCTCTTACCTGAATCACCGGCGTGGTATCAGCGTCGCCCTTCATCCTTCCGCCTTCATTGCTAGCGGACAGGCTAGAAAGCCCGTCCTACACGCCCGTCCGTTCATCCTTCCCACTGTGGTTACCTCAGACTCTTAAGCAACTCGCTCAAATCGAACTCCAGTAACGATAAATATGTGCTCCGAGACGGCACCGTCAGGTCGCCAAGCGGGTCAAGGACCACGAGCGAGGCGTCGGTCTCACTCGCGACTGCGACTGCGGCCTTTGATGAGAGCTGAGGCTCGATCAGCACGATGCGTCTCGGCTGTTTCCGTAGCCGCAAGATGATCTGCTGTAGATGCTTGCTGCTGGGCCGCTTGCCCGGATGAGGCTCGATGACATCAAGCACGCCGACGCCATAGTGGCGCAGAAGATATGTGAAGGCGGGATGGAACTGCACAACAGACCGCTGCCCAAGCGCCGCAAACTTTGGGGCAAAGCGACTGTCGAGCGCTTCGATCTTGCTGACATAGCGCCTCGCATTCTTCTCATAAAGCGCTCGCGATTTTGGGTCAAGGCTGCCAAGCGCTCTTGCCATCTCAAAAACCATCTTCATGGCAAGGTTCGGGTCAAGCCATACGTGGGGGTTTGCACCCTCCTTAAAGCCGATCCGCTCGCCGAGCTTCACAACAATCAGGCCACGTCTGCCAGCCGCAGCGATGAAATCCTGCGCCCACTCCTCAAGACCCACGCCGATCATCATGAACACATCGGCCCTTGCCAGCTTTGTCACGTCAGAAGGGGATGGCGTGAACGTGTGTGGACTCGAGCCGCTAGAAAGCACACAACTGACGCTCACTCTATCGCCACCTACATTGCGGGCCCAATCCGCTATGGGGAGGACCGAGGCCGTTACTCTCAGCGGCCGGGCAAGACCTAACCCACCCATATACACGAGCGAAAACAGAACGATAAGCAATTGAACTACGCGCATTGCCATTCTCCTCGGCGCTTAACGGAGGTCGTAACACAGTTTACTCAAAGCAGCTTCTGCTGTAATTATACTCAACATGTCAAGAGCTTGACGCAGAGCTTAGCACAAAGGAGACGATGCACATTGGATTCGGTGGTGTTGCGAGGGGTTTACTGCTGGCTGAGAAAGAACCTCGTGGGCGAAAAGGTGCTCTCGGTCGAGCTCTGTGACTCCAAAAGCATCTTTCTCACAATCAGGAAAAAGGGCATCGGCGTGCTGTTCCTCATCATCTCCTGGGACGCATCGTTGTTCAGGCTCTACCCAACACGCATAAAGCCGCACAAGATAGGCCGAAGCCCATTTGTGGGAACGCTCTCCAGGCATCTCCTGGGCGCCAGGATCACAAGCATATTGATGAAGTCGCTCGAGCGCGTCGTAACTTTTGAGCTAGTGAATCGCGACCTGAAGGGCAATCCGCTCGAGTTCAGACTGATAGCTGAGCTTATGGGCAAGAACAGCAACCTGGTCCTAGTCGATAGGCAATCGCGTGAGATCATCGAGGCCGGCAAGCACGTTACCGAGGCGATGTCCCGGACGAGGCCTGTTCTGCCCCGGACCAAATACACCGCGCCTCCAGCATCCCAGGGCGCCAACCCGCTCGCAGCGACCAACGACGAGGTCATCCGAGCGTTGGAGAAAGACTCAGAGACGCGGCTTGAAAGGCGCATCCTCTCGCAGTTCGCAGGAATCTCGCCGACAATCGCCCGTGAGATCAAGGCCAGAGCTGAGGAGTCGTCTCACGGTTCGGATTCGGACGCTCTTGCCTGCGCAGCGGACGCATTCCTGTCGATCATGGCGACAATCAGCGGCGAACAGTTCGAGCCGTGCATCATGACGGAGCCATCCGACGGCCCAGATAACCGTGCGCCTCGCGCGGACGGCGTCGCGTTTCAGACAACCAAATCGCTGCTCTGCCCGTTTCCGCTCATCCAAAAGGGCAATTGGGAGGTTGAGCGGTTTGAGTCAATGGCCGATGCAGCCGAGGCCTTTTTCAGGGGCGCGGAGCGGGCGACGGCGTTTGTGAAGATGGGTCGGCGGCTTCTTCAGATGGTGAAATCCAAGCTCTCAAGAACCAAACGTAGGCTTGCGAAGATTGAGGCTGAGTCGGTCGATAAGGAAGATGTGGATCGCCTGTTCCAGAGGGGCGAGCTTCTGAAAATGAACGTGCACAAGGCAAAAAAAGGAATGGCCAGCATCGAGGTGCAGGACGTCTTCTCGAATGAGCTGTGCGCCGTAACAATCGAGCTCGACTCCTCGCTTTCACCCTGGGCAAATGTTGATGTGTCGTTCAAAAAGGCCAAGAAAGCGAAACGGCGGCTCGCTCACAGCGCGACGCTGATCGCAAGCGCCCGCGAGGAGATCGCCTATTTCGAGGGGCTGATGTTGCAAATCGAGGGCTGCGAGGGCATTCCGTGTTTGCAGGAGATTGCCGATGAGCTGCTGCGCGGGGGCATGATCACAAGCCGAAAACACGATGAGGTCGTCAGTGGAGTGGCAAGGCCATTACCTAAGGAAGAGCGGCAGCAGTTCAGGCGATTCGTCTCGTCAGAGGGGTTCGAGATACTAGTTGGGCGAAACAACAGAGAAAACGACCTCCTCACGCTGAAGACGGCGCGGCCGTTCGACCTTTTTGTTCATGCCCAAGGGGTCCCGGGCTCGCATGTCATCGTCTGGCGTTCCAACCGTAGCTCGCCGATACCAAAACGCACGATCGAGGAGGCGGCGATCATCGCAGCACTGCACAGCAAGGCGAGAAACGCGCAGCATGTGCCAGTCGATTACACTCCTCGATCGCAGGTGAAGAAGCCAAAAGGGTCTGTCCCGGGCAAGGTCATCTACATGAGCTTCCAAACGATTTTCGTCAACCCCGACCACTCACTTCTGGCTAAACTCGCCGCCAAGAAAGGAACAACCATCCAGAATGCGGCACCACGAGTGAGAGCAAATGAACACAAATGAAGGGGCACAGAAAGTCAGAAGAACTAATGCTTGTTTCATCACTAGTGGGATTTTTCTCTGTGGAACTCTGTGTCTCTGTGGTGGGCATTCTACTTCGAACGAACTCCCCCAGGATGTGACCCATGCGCATAAGGATTGACTTGGCATACGACGGCACCGATCTTCGTGGCTGGCAGAGCCAGCCCGAGGGCCGCACCGTGCAGGACCTGCTGGAGCGGCACCTCAGAGAGGTTCTCTCGGCGCCCGGCCTGAGGCTTTTCGGACAGGGCAGAACCGATGCTGGCGTCCACGCTTTGAGGCAGGTCGCCCATTTCGACGCCAACACACTCATCCCACCTGAAAGGCTGCCTCGGCTCCTGAACAAACGCCTGACGCAGCATGGGGTCGTCGTGCTTGAGGCTAAAATAGTGCCCGACGCGTTCCACGCACGCTTCAGCGCCTCGTCCAGAACATACTGCTACGTGCTTCATTGCTCGGAGGCCCCACCGCCCGTCTATTCATTGCGATATTGCTATCACGTCAGCCACCGGTTCGATGCCGGACTAGTCAGGGAGGCAATAGGTGGATTCGTCGGCCGGCACGACTTCGCTGCGTTGTGCTCAAGCGACTGGGAGGGGGACACGACCGTGCGAACGATGTTGGAGGCGAGCCTGGTGATGGACGGGCCCTGGGTGCATCTCATCTTCACAGCAAATGCTTTCCTGCAAAACATGGTGCGACACATGGTCGGACTACTACTTGAGGTCGGCAAGGGCCGACTCGCCCCTGCGATCGTCCGCAGAATTGCTGAGTCTCCGAGCGCCGTTGAGAGCTCGGCACGGCCCTGGAACCTTCCGCCAGCCCGCGGCCTCTTCCTTGCTGATGTGAAATACCCAGAGGAGCCCTGATGGGGCTGTCTAATAAGTCGGTTTCAACGGGGATGACGCAGCCGGGGTATGCCATACGTAGGGGCAGGCCTTGTGTCTGCCCGAATATATAGATGGGCGGAGACAAGCCCCGCCCCTACACAACCTCAGACCCGACTTATGGGACAGCCTCCTGATGGTCGCCCGCTAATCCCCGTCTGCCGGAACGAGGGATCCACGAAGGACCACAATCCGTTGGCAGTTGGCAGTCAATCCGCAATCCGCAATCCGCAATCTACAATCCGCAATCTACAAGAGCGCAGTCGGGGCGACCTATTCGGAGTAAGGGTAACCAATCGGCATAACATAGTAGGGTCTGAGACCTTCCTGGAGGCGGAGCGCTCGTGCAACCTCGTCGTCCTTGAATGCGCCGACCATGACAGCGCCGAGTCCGAGCGAGACGGCCATGAGCGATATGTTCTGGCCAACGTGGCCGGCTTCCATCGCGACATATCTCTCGGCACGCTCGCCGTATCGCTTGGCAGTTCTGGAGTTGTCGCTGACAACTGCAATTAGGGCCATCGCCTCCTTAACGCAGCTCTGCCCAAAACATGCCTCAGCCATCTCGCCCATGACCGACTGGTCGTGGACGAGCTCCAGGCTGTGCCTGTCAACATCGTAATGGTGGTTATACTGATAAAGCCCCGGCGACAGTTCCTCGACACCATTCTCAGCCACAGCAAGCAGTATCTGAAGGGGATAGGTCGCGCCTGCTGAGGGCACAGCGCGCTTCCCCGAGCGGATATGCCCCTGAGCTGACCATAGGAGATTCGCCACAGGGCCGAGCGCAATTGGCCGGCGCTCGTAGCGCCTCACGCTGGAGCGCTCGTAAATGGCGCTCTTCAGGTCAAGCCCACCGGCATAACTGATGTCTGGCAGAGGTATTACTACGCTCATCGAACTTTCTCCATTGCTCTGTCCCTTTCGCTCCGCTGGGCATAATACGGCATAAGCCGAGCGACCTGCATGCCCAGCACTATCAAGTCATCAACATCCCTGCAAACTGAGAGTATAGCAAAAAACTCCCTCTCGATTGCTGCGTGCTGACGTTTCAATGACAAGCTACGACCGAAGTATCTTCTGCCCCGCGAGAAGCGACTCAAGACCTCCCTTGCACTTTTAACATCCCTCGTCCAATGCACATATCGAATCGTCCCGGCCAACTCGTTCGGATCGACCCTGGCGCTGGCGAGTCGCATGGCGACGGCCCTCACAACCTCGGCCTGCTTCTGTGGCCGGACTTCATCGAACAATTTGGCCCTTACACTGCACATATTCTCTTTAGCATCTCATAAGATTTAGGATAGGCAAATGCAGACTTAATGAACGACGTCTTACACTGCTTGATGAAGCCGCGTCTGTCATCCATGGGCTTTCGCTGCTCAAAGGAGGTCCACTGCATGAGGCCAGATGGAAAGGCTAAGAGCTCTTTGGAAGAGATGCTTATCTTGCCGAGCCCCGATGACTTCCCTGCCCCAATACTAAGCGCCATCTTGCGGTCAATCCCGAGGCACCCGAAGAGGCCGCCCATCTCGGCCATTGAAACGTCATGAAAAAATATCTGCGCCGAGAAGACGGCGCCCGAAGGGACGTAGTCCCACAGTTCAGTCTCCTGAGACGGGGTGCTAGGCTCGTATTTGGCGTTATAGACCTTCCGACCCTTTAGCTTCTCTACCAAGAGCTTTGTGTTTCTCGTGCCCGGCGCAACGCTCACTTGCCCAATTTTATGCAGGTGAGGTGCGCCGCTGGGCAGAACATACAGGAACTCTCCCTTTGGGGGCGAACTGACAAGCCCGGCATCTGAAAACACAACTCTCCCTGCAAAGCCCTTAGTCCCGAACAGGAGGCAAGCTGGACAGAGCCCGGAGGACCTCTTCCTCACAGGGGGACATCGCTCGATTCGCTCGAAGCACTCAGGAAGGACCGCGACCTCCGCTATGCCCCGCTTCTCGCCACCGGCCGCGACTATCTGCCTGACAAGCTCCTGCGGCAGACTCGAGGCACCTCTGTCGTTCTCGACATATCTTGCTTTCATTCGCCTGAGGAATTGGCTCACGCAGCTCTTGGTGATCGCTTCGTAGTAAGTTCTGGCCAGACCTTTGAGAGTGGTTCCGGGGATTATAGGGCTTTCGGGGCACAGGATCGATTTGACGACGAATCCCTTCTTGAAGCCGAGCTCCTCGGAGAGCCTGAGCGTGCCGTCCGATATGTGCAGGGGCGACAGCGTTTTGATCTCGACCTCCATCTTGCCCGAGAACGCAAATCCGGATGCGGCGAGTTTGCGAACGTGGGACACCGGCGTTACGGTCTTGGCAAAAGGAATCCACACAAAATCATAGCCCTTGGGCTCCCTCGGCAACTGCGACCAGCGCCTCGACTTCTGTCCGTGTGAGCTCACTTGAGCCCCTTGAATCTTATGAACTCTAAAACGCCGTTCTTGGTGTATTTGATGGCGACGATCTGGGTGGCGCCGTGCGGATAAAGAGCGTCCGGTGCTCTGCCAGGCCATAAAAGCAGCGGAAATGGCCTATCATCACAATGGAAAACAGCGGTGCCAGGCGGGATGCCGTCCGCGATTTCTGCTTCCCATAGCATAGCGAAATGGCCGTTGTCCCACCGCAGCTCGACCTCGTTGTTGAACACTCTGCCTCGCTTCAAGAGGTCCGATGGCGTGCCTTCGGAGAGGTCCATCCGATCGAGCCGCTCCTGAATGCAAAACGCCTGCTCCAGTTCAAACACCTTGCGGTAGAACTCGTCCCCAAGCAGAGTTTTACAGAGCCCGTATCCAGGCATACTAGGACTTACCCCAGCGTCTCATCGTCAGCCTTTTCGCCTGTCAGATGGCGAGATACGTAATCCAGAAGGTTCTTGGTCAGCATCGAAAGGAGCAACTTGATCGCATCTGGCGAGCTCAAGACGTATTTGAGACCGAAAAGATCGGAGACGACGTCATATTGCACTGAGGGGCGAGCGCTTGCATCGGGTTCGGGCTCTGATCTCTGGGGCATTCGTAGCAGAAGCCAATCATCGCTCATATAGCCGAACTCTCTGCGCTGGTGGTCGCTGACCAGGGTGCCAATTCCATAAACCCCGTTGGTCGGGAGGTCAGGCTTGGCAAAGAAGAACTCACACCGGTTAAACCCGACTGACACAAGCCCATACCCCTTGGAGCGAAGACCACCTATCTGCACACGCCCATCATCCACATCCATGAGCACAATGCCTATCATGGCAAGATGCCACAGCTCGAAGTTCTCGAGCACGATCCGCGTCCTGAACTCCCCACCCACGACCGGCTCAAAATCCTTTACTGTCGCCGACCGACCGCTACCGAGAAACCGGTCGACCGGCAGCGTCGCCCTCAGTTGGCGCTTTGGCGGGTTGTCATCAGACGGCATTGCGTCGCTCACGCTGAATCGGCCCGCCGCCGCCTCGCATCCAAAGACCTTGCACGCCGCGCAGAGAACTTCTGAATAGAGCTTGGCATCGCTTATCTGGGCAGAACTGTTGGCCAGAGCGCGTCGTGCGCAGGATGAGGCCGAAAACGGGTCACACGCCGTAAGCCCACACGACCTGGCAACTCGCTCGAAGTGGTTTCGCATCACGCCCTTAAGCGAGGACCCCGGGATGTAAGGAGCGCTAGGTGAGGCGCCGTGAGGTGTCTGAACGTTGTGTTCTATTGGGAGCGAAGCGTCAGAGGCCGCGTGCCCCGCTCGGACGAGCAGCGGCCCTTGGGGCTTAATGCTCAAGTCCAAAACCGCCCTGTTGCAAAGCCTGCTATGCACCGTCCGCCGCCTCCGCATTCTCGAATAGCACTCGATGCAACACAGCCTTGCACCTCGTCCTGAAATCATCCAAATCGTGGCGACTCACGAGTTCACCCTCGTCTTTTGGCCGAGAGAGAGGCTGCTGAACGTAGTCTGCTGACATGCTGTAATATCCGAGGTAGTTCTTCTGGAGCTTCTTGTCCCGCACCATCTGATCAAGGAGCTCGGAGACTTTCTCCGGGAGGCCAAGCTCCTTGCGCCGTTGCTTGCTGAGCCCGAACTCGGAGGAGAGCAGCTTACCTATCTCGCCGGAGTCGGCCTGGGTGGCTTTTATCTCCATCAGCTTCAAGCAGTAGTATAGAACAGCGCCCATGTCCTCTGTGCTCGGCTTGGGAATACCTATGAGTTCTTGTCCTTCTGTCGGTTCGGTCTCATCTCGAGCTAGGGCCGCAGGCCGGGCGGTATAGGTGTCGGTCTCGATGCTGAAACCCTCGCCCAAACGCTGCATAGCGACCTCAGAGACTTCCATCTTCACGTGGCCGAGGCCGAGCCTCCGTCCTCCCCCCAGCAGTCCGAAGCCCTCGCCCAACCTCTCGATAACCCAGAAAAGCAGTCCGAGCTCCCAATCCAGCGGCTCCGACACCAGAATCTGAAAACCAAATACAAGCCCCGGGGGCACCAATTCAATCCGCCGCTCGCTGCCCACAACGCCTCGCCCCAGTGTCCTGGAGATGCCCAATGTCGAACGGCGTTGCATAAGCGACTCCGACCATTGGCTGAGAAGGTCGAGGTCCCGGGCCACGACCCGGGCAGGATTGGCAGTGGAGCCAAATAGGCCACAAACGGTGCATGGTCTCGAGGCGCTGCCGTCGCGGACGCAGAACGAAAGAGAGCTATCCTCGAGCGAATCTGGAAAGTCGCAGGCCCATATCATGCCGTCTGTGCCATCAACGACACTCTTGATAGCCGTCTGTGCCTGGGAGCGAAGCGCGCCTTTCAACGTCGAGCCCGGCACGAAGGGCCGTCCGCTCTCGTCTCGAACAAATGGAGTAATGATCACGCCGTCAGCGGACTTGGGATGTCCGCCCACATGCAATCCAGAGACAAGCCGTAGCTTCCCGGCAAGACTGCCCTGTATCCACTTATGATCCACTTGCACCATCGCTCTCGTCCTTAGTTGGTCCCGGGCCTGCGGGACCTGATGTTTCTACTACATCAAAACTATGGGATTGGCATAGATATGACAAGTAGGTCTGGGCCGCGATGAGCCAGATTTCGGGGCCCCAAGTGACCTCGGCGGCGCTTGCTATCTGCTCGGATACTTGTCTCACCTCCGAATTGAGATCATTGAGAATCTTCTGGCCAACATCG
>CAZKNE010000044.1:0-6196 GCA_964554005.1 uncultured bacterium
CTTGAATATAGTCTGACCCTGAGGCCTGATGTCAGATTGGCAGCCGATATGCACGTATCCTCCCAAGACTATCAATTCGCGACCTCCAGCCGCCTTCCACCTTCTAAGGGCGCGAAGCATTTGGACTTGTTCTGGCGGAGGCGCAGGCGATGCGGTTGCCCATTGTGGCGACACGAGTGGGAGGTGTTCCGGAGGTCGTTGATGATGGTGTTACTGGCTTTCTGGTGCCACCGCGCGACCCGCAGGCTCTGGCCGACAAACTGCTTCTGCTGGCGAGTGATCCGGACCTTCGGAGACAAATGGGTGAGCGAGGTCGCGACCGGGTGAAACGGCTTTTCGAATCATCTCGAATAATGGCTCAACTGGAGGACCTTTATTATAGATCATTAGGAGATATGACGTGAAACGTCTGATAAAGCGGATGCCAGTTATTGGGCCAATCATTCGAGCAATCTATCGCCGCTACGTTCATTATTCTAGGTCCTCCTTTAGCTCTGAGGCATATTGGGAGAAGAGGTATCATTCCGGAGGAAATTCCGGTGATGGTTCATACGGGGAACTTGCTGAATTCAAGGCAGGTGTTTTGAATGAGTTCATTCGCAAACAGAACGTCAGTACAGTAATCGAATACGGATGTGGTGACGGCAACCAACTCAAGTTAGTCAAGTATCCGTCATATATTGGTTTTGACGTAAGCCCCACAGGCATAGACCTCTGTAGAAGCATGTTCTGTGATGACAGCACAAAGACATTTAGGTTGATGCAAGATTACCGGGGAGAAACAGCGGAGCTGACGCTTTCGCTGGACGTCATATATCATCTTATTCAGGATGATATTTATCATGATTATATGCATCGACTATTCGATTCCGGCCAAAGATTCGTCATTATTTACGCCTCCAATACGAATAGGCAACAAAAGCCCCAAGCCAAGCACGTTAGACACCGCAAGTTTTCCAAGTGGGTAGAGCAATCAAAACCTAATTATAGGCTTCGTAAGCGAGTACCAAACAAATATCCTTTTGATGTTATCACTAGCACTGGGTCGCTCTCGGATTTCTATATATACGAAAGAGTGTAATTAAGGGCCGTATTTGACTAATGATCTGCTACGCTGTGCCGCCAAGTGAGCTGAATTCGATAGGTAATACTACGAACATATCTGAGAAGACTGAGAACGTCCCACAACATAGCAAACTCGTTTTTAGCTGCTATTGGGCCTTGGGAATGAGCAGTGACGCAAGTATCTATTAGATGTGAGGTGAACTTGAATGAAAAGCAGCCTTGACGGCGATGCCTGTCCAATGCCAAAAGGTGACTATGTAGATGAGTATTACAATGTGCTGATTCGCCGGTATTTATTGGGAGACCCCTGGGCCGTCAAACGGCTGCAAGATGTGCTACAAGCACTTAGACCGAGACCGGGGCAGAGAGTGCTGGACATCGGTTGCGCATTTGGAGCAATTACAATCGAATCGGCCAAACGTGGTGCGTTCGCGATAGGAGTGGACTACGCACTGAACGCGCTACATAAAGGAAGCACGCTATTCAATTTCCTCTTGGCGATTGACAAGAAACAGTTCATCTGCGCTGACGTTGCCCAACTGCCTATATCAAGTTGTGCGTTTGACAAGGCCGTTTGCGCTGACTTTTTAGAGCATATTACCCCAGAACAATTCAAGAAACTGTCCAGCGAAATCGCGAGGATCCTAAGTGATAAGAGCACGCTAGTGGTCTATACCCCGAATCCAGTAAACGTTGTCTCTGACCTGCGCAAACTTCTCAACGCGAAGTATGCTGACAAGGTCTGGCTTATGCTGCGCCGAGGGAGGTTTGTCGCAGCTACTGCTAAGAGCCTTATTTGCGCAGCTCTTTACGCTTGGCGTTTTCTCAACCGGATTCTTCCCTGCAGGGATATCAAGAAGATACAAGACTTTCTAGTGGTGGAGGCCAACCATTTTCCGGTCGTCCCTAGGGAAAGGTTAAGAGAGGCTGACGAGAGATTCGAATACCTGCACGTTGACCTGAAGAATGCAACAAGCATTAGGAAGATCGTGCAAGCAGAGGGCTTCACGTGCAAGGAAGTGAGAGTCACCAGGGCGGAGACCGTTCTACAGTACCTTCCATTTCCATTATGCACATATTGGGGAGGGGCAATCACTATGGTGTTCGAGAAGAATGGTGTCGGGAGCGCGACGCGTGGCTCATAGCGAAACGACCGAACCCGTGGTCAGCATCATCATTCCCGTTTTTAACGGTGAGGAATACGTGGCTCGTGCGATAGAGAGCGCGTTAAACCAGACGCTCAAGGAGGTTGAGGTAATCGTTGTTGACGACGGCTCCACCGATGGAACGCCCGATGTGCTGAAGAGCTTTGAGGGGCATATCGTTGACATCCGGCAGGAGAACGGAGGCGTGGCTGCGGCCCTTAACACAGGCATCCGGGCCTCACAAGGTAAGTATGTGTGTTTTCTCGGGTCAGACGACACCGTAATGCCAAACAAGGCGGAATTACAAGCCACGTTTCTCGACAAGTACCCGGAGGTCGGGCTGTGCTATGGCGCCTGGCAACGGCGGGACATATCGGGGATATTGCACACCATTTCGGGACCGTCTTGGCTATGCGACGGGACCGTTCCCCAGGACGAACTAGTCTATCGGCTCGTTCAGGGGACGCGGTTCCCGGCAAGCTCGCCTCTGATCAGAGGGCGCTGGCTTCGCGCTGTGGGCGGACACGATGAATCCCTGCGTAGTTGTGTAGATCTAGACCTCTGGTGGCGCCTGGCCGCAGCGGGTTGTGCCTTTCGCGGAATAGATGAAGTTGTCACACTCTGGTGGGTCAGACCAATGAGCCTTTCAAAGGACCCAGAGCTTATGCACCGGATGTATTTGCGGGTCCTGGACAAGTACTTCAGATGGCTTGGCCCTAAGGTCCCGGAGGGTCTGGAACGCAGGGAAAAGTCGCGCGCCTACGCGACGCTCGGAGCGCACCGTATCCGCCTTGGGAGGATCAAGAAAGGCCAAGAGGCCTGGGAAAGCGCGCGGGCGCTACGGCACGAGGCGTTGGTCGACGTCCTCACCTGGCGTCGGACGATTCTGAGATACCTCAATCCCTTACATCCGAATCCGCACCCAGAGGGCCTTCCTGACTACAGGAAAACGTGGCACGAGGTGGGCTCGATACTGAGGGCAATCGTGCGTAAGCAGGAGGCCAGCGGAAAGCGCGCAGCCGGGGAACTCTCCGCATTCGCATTTGCGCTCTCGATGCTGGCCTTCTCGAAAGCAAAGGGCTGGAGGGCCCGGAGATGGCTTGCTCGTGCGCTCTTGATCAGACCTCTGCTTCTATTCGACCCCTCGCTCCTGAGAAGCACGGCAAAGATCGTTCTCGGTCCTGCGTTGACACCTCTGGCAGGACATTTGGCTCGAACGCTTACGGGAGCCAGGTGAAGGTCTTAGATGCACGAATTCGCAGCCGTGCTCCGGCACATTGGCGCGGGCTAGATCAATCGAGGAAAACACAATATAGATGATTAGGCGCAGAATACTCATTAGGGAGTCCTTGCACTATGCAGAAGCCGCCCAAGGTAAGCATTATCATCCCAGTCTATAATGACGAGGCGCACGTTTCTCATGCGATAGAGAGTGCGTTGAGCCAAACCATGAAAGAGGTCGAGGTGATCGTCGTTGACGACGGCTCGACCGACGGCACCCCCGAGGTCCTCCGAAGATACGATGGTAGGATCAAAGCAATTCGTCAGGAGAACCAGGGCCCTGCTGCGGCTATGAATGCGGCGCTCAGGCACAGCAGTGGTCAATACGTTTCCTTCATTGAGTCGGACGACTGGGTGTCAGCCGAGAAGTCCGAGGCTCTGTCTCGATACCTTGATGAGCATCCCGACGTCGGACTTTGCTATGGCCGTTGGCAGACTGTGTCAGAGGTGACAAGAGAGGTTCTCAGTACCCAGGGAGCGGAGCTTCCGGCAGACCCTACGGAACGCCTTGCCTTCGCAGCGCCTTTCCCCCCGGTCGCAGTCCAGATGAGGCGCGAATGGCTTGATAGGGTAGGCTGGTTCGATGACGACCTCAGAACCTTACAGGATATAGACTTGTGGTGCCGGCTGCACACCGCAGGATGTAAATTCGCAAGGGCTACTAAACAGCTAGTGGCGTTCTATTTGGTCAGGGAATCAAGCCTTTCAAGGAACCCAGAGTTGATGCACCGGCATTTCTTGCTGGTGCTAGATAAGTACTTCAGGTTACTTGGTTCGAAAGCTCCGAAGGCGCTAGAATCCAGGGCAAAGGGCACCATTTGGGCACGGCTAGGAGCCTTCCGGATCCGCTCTCGAAGCGCAAACGAGGCCAGGAATGCGTGGCAAACGGCCCGTGGGCTGTGGCCAGATGTGTTCGGTGATATCCCCACCTGGATTCGTATCCTCAGCTACATGAACCCCCTGTTCCCCTATCGGCACCCCGAAGGCCTACCAGATTACGAAAAGACCTGGGAGGAAGTAGGCTCCCTGTTGAGGGAGATCGTCGAGAACGAGAAGCCGGAACGAAAAGGGCCTAGTCGGGAGCTGGGGAGCTTTGCATATGCTCTATCGAGGCTGGCCTTCTCGAGAGCAAAAGGCTGGCGAGCCCGAAAATGGCTTGTTCGTTCTCTCCTTATCCGGCCCTCGTTGTTCCTCGAGCATTCTGTGATCAGGCAGACTGCGAAGACTGTATTGGGGCCCTCTGCCACCAAGGCTGTACAGAAGCTGTGGGGCCAATCGAGGCACAGAGGGATATCTTAGATGCACGTTACGTTAGCGCGGCATTCATTTACCCCGAGATCGAGTTCGAGCGCGGTCAACAACAATGCCGGCACAAGCTCAGGGACCCTTCCTGCCACCAGCTACAGTGTGACAATCTACTGCGCGAGCTTAGCGCCGTTGAAGACTGAGAACACGAGTTGACACATAGCGCAGAGCAGAAGAACAGGACAGCGGACTAAGGTTGATTATGGACGTTATTTTTTTAGGGCATATTACTGATCCGATTCTGCCGATACCTCCCGTTCGAGGCGGCGCGCCCGAGACGCTTCTGTTCTCGATCATCGAGGCGTTTAGTGACCTGGATGTTGGCGTAATCTCGCCGTGGGTTCGCAGCCTTGGGCCAACCCCGAAGGGCGAAAACCGGGGGATAAGATACTCCCACGTTATAGTGGGTGACCGCGCGCCCAAGGAATATCGCGGGAGGGCCGTGCATCTCTGGCGAAAAGCATGGGGCATGGCCAGGGAGCGCCGTTACTTGAGCAAAGCAGCCGCCATCATACGTGAGTGGTCACCAAAGGTCATCATCCTGAATAACAGACTTCATTATGCAACCTCCCTTAGAGCCAGAGGCGTCAACCAACCAATCATATTGTATCAGCACAACGTCCCGTCGAGCGGCTATCTCTGCCGACATTGCGAGTCGATTACGGCGGTCATTGCGGTTTCGAGTTTCGTTCTCCTTTCGATGCGTTCGTATATTCTGGACGGTAACTTGGAAGGCCATGTCGTTCACAACGGGGTGGACCCCACATTCTGGACGCCGAGCACCGCCTCGGGCACAGCGCATCCTGATCGGCGTGAAGTCCTTTACGTCGGGCGACTCAATCAGAGCAAAGGTGCTCATATCATCCTGAAAGCCATCCCTAAGGTGCTTCAGGCCAAGCCGGAGGCTCAGTTTGTTCTCGTGGGCGCCAGCAGACACGACCTACCGGATGGCCAGCTGGGTAACTCAAGCTACGAAACAGGGCTGAGGCGGTTTGCCGAAAGGGTCGGCGCCGACAATACTGCTTTCGCCGGCAACCTCTCTGGCGAGAAGGTTGTTGAGGCTTGTCAATGTGCTAGCTTAGGCGTGGTTCCGTCGCTCTGTGAGGAGGCGTTCGGCATGACAGTAATTGAGGGGATGGCGTGTGGCGTCCCAATGATCTGTTCGAGGCGAGGAGGGATACCCGAGATCATAACTCACGAGAAAGATGGCATCTTAGTTGACAACTACCTCGATCCTGACGAGTGGGCGAGGCAGATCATTCGCTTGCTTGACGACGAGGAGCTTCGGGCTAGGCTTGGCCGCAACGCGAGACAGACTGTCTTAGAGCGATTCACGATTGATCGAATGGTTAAGGATTTCAGGGCTTATATCGAAAGGTATCTGTGAGACATGGGGACTC
>CAZKNE010000044.1:6296-8025 GCA_964554005.1 uncultured bacterium
ATGGTTAAGGATTTCAGGGCTTATATCGAAAGGTATCTGTGAGACATGGGGACTCCCCTCGGACTGCGAAGTTCCATGAGACTCAACGACGGAGCAGGGAAATGACGTCAGCTATCCAGAAAGGCGGGGCTGTGCTTCTCGTACACTGGGGCAGCGAGGTGAGGTCCTATATCTACAGCGGGTTTGTGGAGAAGCTCGCGAGGCACATGCCGGTAACGGTGCTCTCCAGAATTGTGGACAGTGAGTTCGTGCATCATCTGCCTGAAGGGGTCTCCGTCGTGCCGTTGCCCGAGTTCCAGATAGACCCGTGGTTTGCCCGTTGCCATGCCTTGGGCAACAAGGCCCATAGTGCATGGCGTCTCTCCCGGGGTGAGTTTATCTCCGAGGAGTTTTATGCTGTCCAGCTCAAGCCCAAGAGTCCACTGGCAAAAGTCAAGGCTAAGGTCGCGCCGCTACTTGCAAACAGAACTAGCCTTCGAGGGATAGATTCCATTCAGCGCCTCCTGATCAAACGAGCCTCTAAGAAAGCCCTCGCAGTTAAGAGGTTGCTCGAGGAGCTGGAGCCCCAAGTCATCCTGGCGGCGGATTACCTGAGCCCTTCCAGCAATGTGATCTCTTCCATCGCTCAAGACATGGGCGTGAAGACCATCGGTCTGCCCAAGAACTGGAACAATACCTATAAGTGCGCCCGCATATTCTGGGACACCGATCGCCAGATTGTCTGGAGCGAGGACATGAGACAGTTCCTTCTTGAGCGCAATCCAAGGTTACACCCTGAGAAGGTTATTGCTGCTGGCTGTCCTCAGTTCGACTTTCACGCGGATAAGTCTCTGATCATGCCGCGGGAAGAATTCGCCCAGATTATCGGATTCGACCCTGACAGGCCTATCATCTGTTATTCAGCCGCGTCGCTCAAGACAGTTCATCACGAGGCGCGTATCCTCCGCGACTTTCTGGAGGCCACAAAGGACGAGCCTCTGTTCGAGAATCCCCAGGTGGTCGTGCGACTGAATCCTATCGGCTCGGACCCGGAGTTCCTGGACCTGGCTCGAGAATACGTTGACTGCTATCTCTGTGAACCTGGGTGGGAGGTCCGGCGAAACATCTCGTGGATCTGTAGTAGCCTCGACGATGTCAAGACATGGATGAACCTCATCTTCCATTCGGCCGTCAATATTAGCGTGCCGTCAACAGTAACCCTTGACTTTGCCGGCATGGATAGGCCAATAGTTAACGTCGGATACGACCCTCCGGACACGGAAACCCCTTATGTGTCCCTCACAGAGGTATGGAGACAGGATTTATACAAGCCCATTGTCGAACTTGGTGCAGCGAAGATCGCGTTGACACAGGCCGAATTGATCGAATTCGTCGATTCCTATCTGAGGCATCCCTCGGATGGCAGAGCTGAGAGACAGAAACTTACCGAAGAATCGTTCGCAGGATACTTCGGCAAGAGCTCGGGCCGCGCGGTCTCCGAGGTGCTCGATGTGCTTGGCCTAGGAGAAGAAACCGGTGGCAAGAACGCGACATGAGGGCTTATTCCTTGCGTGACCTAAGATCGATTTAGCTGATTACTCCTCTCACTTCACCATGGCCCGCATGTCTTAGAGCAGGAGACTGAGCCGAATGAATATCTGTTATTTTTGCTCCGAATATCCAGTGCCGGGACCAAGAGAGCACGGTGGTATCGGAACATCTGTGCAATTGCTCGGTAGAACACTGTGTG
>CAZKNE010000044.1:8035-10418 GCA_964554005.1 uncultured bacterium
TTGGGACACTTGTGCAGGTCCTCGCGAGAGGTTTGTGTGCGCGCGGCCACAAAGTAGTTGTTGTGGGCACGGGCTCATGTGATGGCGAGTATAATGACAGAGGAGTGAAAATACTTGTGACTAAGGTTGCGTACCGGTCCAAGCTCTCGGTGCTGACTAACATTGTAAGGATAAGACAGGTCTTAAGGGAGATGATCCCTGAATGTGCGATTGACGTCGTAGAATCAAGCGAAAGCCACGCAGGATTCATTCCGCGTGATACTGGTGCAGTCAGTATTGTCAAGCTGCGTGGTAATCATCGCTTCCATAGCCTCCACCACGGTGTGAGGATGCACTGGTCGCGAGCATTGCTTCAGGACTGGGCGTTGAGAAAAGCTGACGCAGTCGCTGGTGTCAGTGCATTTATCTTGAAAGAGACAATTCGTCTCTCCAAACTACGGCCGAAACTGACTGCTGTCCTGCACAACGGAGTCGACACGGAGGAGTTTTGTCCTTCCGACCTCTTTGGAATAGAACCACATCTCATTGTGTTCGCAGGGACCCTGTATCATGCTAAGGGAATCGACAGACTCATGGACGCGATGCCTCTTGTTCTCCGGAGGAATCCGAAAGTCAGATTGATCGTCGCAGGCCGGGAACCAAAGCCTGGGCCCGGCCATTTCAGCCACGTGCAGCTTAGGGCCAGACTCGATGCAGCAAGCAGCCGAAGAGTAGAATTCGTTGGTTACGTGCGCCATGACCAATTGATGAGTTTATTTGCGAGAGCAGCGGTATGCGTATTTCCTTCCCTTATGGAGTCATTTGGCAACGTGGCGGTTGAGGCGATGGCGTGCGGGCGGCCTGTTGTGTTCACAAAGCTCGGACCCGGACCTGAAATCATTGAGGACGGCGTGAGCGGCCTATTGTGCGACCCCTATGATCCGGCCGACATCGCCAACAAGATTCTCGAGGTTCTGGACAATCCGGACCTTGCAGAGCGATTGGGCCGTAATGCGAGAAAGAGGGTTTTAGAGAATTTCTCCGCTGGCATTATTGTCCAGAAAAACATCGAGTTCTACCAGAAATGTCTCGAAGAGTTCCGGAGTCGGTAGCGGATGAAACTCGCGGTGATCTCACACGTTCATCATTGGCAGAAGGACGGCCGCATATTCGCAACTGGTGGGTTCGTGAAGGAGATCGACTACTGGGCCAGGCTCTTTGACGAGCTGGAGCTCTGCGTGCCGCTTCGCAAGGACGCGCTTCCCACAGGGGCATACGCGTACGAGAGCCAGAATATAAGGTTGAGAGCTTGCCCCGTTGCGGGTGGTCTAACGCTGGCAAGTAAGATCGGGCATCTGCTCGTGATTCCAATGATGCTACTTAAAATATTTCAGTCCATAAGATGGTGCGACGCAATGCACATTCGGTGCCCGGGGAACATGGGATTTCTTGGCCTTTTGGCTGCGCGGTTCACTAAAAAGCCGCGAGTGGGAAAATATGCGGGCGAATGGAGCGCCGGAGCCAGCCGGTATTGGTCAGTCAGAGTTCAGAGGAACTTGATCGCAAGAGCGAGCTTTGGTGGGCCAGTATTGATCAACAGTTTGGAGGAGAAGCTCGAGAGTCCACATCTTGTGCCAGTCTTCAACACCACATTGACCGAGCAACAGGCTCAAGAGACCAGCGAATTAGCTCGCAAACGATGTCTTCACGAGAATCCGAAGCTCTTGTTTGTCGGACGTCTGAGCCGGGTTAAATGCGTCGAAGATGTGATCAAAGCCCTCCATATCATCAATCAGAAGGGCGAGGTCCGAGCCACATTCAAGGTGATTGGGGACGGGCCGATTAGGGTCGAACTCGAGTCACTGGTGGAAGCACACAACTTATCATCTTATGTGACCTTCCACGGGATGATGCCTGCAAGCTCGCTGGGAAAGTTCTATGCCGCTGCCGACATCTTCGTCTTGGCCTCTAGCTCAGAGGGCTGGCCGAAAGTCCTGATGGAGGCGATGCTCTATGGTCTTCCGTGTATTGCTAGCGCGGTAAGCGTTGTTCCATATTTGCTGGGCGATGGCAAGCGCGGTATCCTGGTTGAACCCGGAAAGCCGGAGCAGATTGCGGACGCTGTGCAAAGACTGGTCAGAGAACCGGGTCTCTACAAACGGCTCAGCATTGAAGGTAGAGAATGGGTAGAGAAAATGACGCTTGAGGACTTTGTGACAAGACTGAAGATGGTCCTTGAGAAGTGGTTTGGCGTTGAACTTCACACGCCGGAGTGGATGGACTGTGAGGATTCCTAAGGAACACATGCGGGAAAGCACCGAGGCCAGAGCACTGCCCCGGCGAGGCGTGCGACCTTTCCCCGAGCGTGCGTGGACAGAGCCTATCCATAGTCAGAGAGTAGGTT
>CAZKNE010000045.1:0-10181 GCA_964554005.1 uncultured bacterium
TAAGTGGGATCGCCTTCGAGATGGATAAGCTCGCTCCTCACACCAACCTAGTGGTCATCAGGTCCGACAAACTAACGACCTCCACGCACCACATCGTCCGGGAGGATGCCAGGCAATTCCTCGGTGCATACGTTGACCGGGGCTGGTTCTATGGCGACCCGTTCAGGGTGATACAGAAAAGCACGGAGAGAATCGTTAGGCACGCGGTCGAGGCCGCCAAAAGCGTCAATCCAAACATACGCATACTTGTGGCCGGAACTCACTGTTCAAACGAATACAGCCTTCGCAGGCTGCTTGACCTCGGAATCACAGAGATATGCTGCCCACCGATCATGGTCCCAGTCGCAAAGCTCATCGCAGCCAAAATAAAGAGGACAACGGCTTGACAGCTCGTAACGCAAGAGAAGAGCTCCGACAGCTCGTCAAGCGATATGGCCCGTTCATGGAGGCGAACAAGAAAGCTATCAGAAGCCTCGACGAGCTCGGCAAGATGTTCTCCAAAATGACGCACGTCGTTGTCCGCTCCAACGAGCCGTTCAGCATTGAAAACGTCGTTCATCGATGCAACAAGAAGCAGAGCCTCGAGGAGATATGCACCAAGCTCAGCAGGCGGCTTTTGTCGTGTATGTCCAGCATCAATGTGCTAATAGACACTTATGCAGAGATCGGCGAGGCCGACACAAGTGAGATCAGGGCGACCCTAGCGAATATCAGGGAGAAGTTCCTCTCCCACTTCTGGTTTCTCAAACGGATTCTTCTGTTCAACCTATGCGACGATGTGATGTATTTCTCACAACACAAGAGGGCGTTGGGTCTTTTGACCGAGATCAGGCCTAGCATAACCAAGTCGCTTCGGAATCCAAGAGAGGATGGCTTGGCCTCAAGCCTAAGAAGTGTCAATGAGGTCGTGCGATACCTTCACCAGAAGGGCGAGGATGCGTTTTTCGCCCGGGCGAGGGAGATGGGCGCCTCGCGGACGTTTGCGCTTGGGAACGACAACATGTTGAATCTTGTTGACCTCGACAGGCTTTTAGGAGATCGGCAAGCAGCGAAGAGGACGCCCGTGCAGACGCTTAACGAGCCGGTGATGAGTGCGCTGTTGAGGCCCTACAAGGAGGGTGTAAAGGGCGAGGGCGCCGAGATACTGAACGTAGTTAAGTTCCGGGACATGATCGACACTCAGCTCGAGCTCGGCCTGCACAAGGCCAGACTGAGGAGCAGAATCAGCGCCAAGTCAGGCTCCAAAAAAAGCTTTATATCGCTGTCGTACTTCGAGCCGTTTCAGGCGCTTGTGTCCCAGACGCTCGGCCAGCGCGTCCGTTATTTCTCCGGCATCCTCTCACGTCTCAAGTTCACTGTGGAGACCGATTTCATAACATTCATCACCGCGAGCTTCTCGGGCGGAGCCGGCAAGTGCAAAAAAGTGCTTAGCGAGCTCGTGCGAGCGATGATCTCGCTCAAGGACCTTGACGAGCTCCTCTCCCAGCCGGGCAAGACGGAACAGGCGATCTCGCTCTTCTGCCAAGGAGTGAGCAACGTTCACGGCTACTTCAACGCGCTGAGGTGCCTCGAGCTTGCCATCTCAGACCAGATCACCCCCGAATCGCTGCAAATGATCTTGAAGCAAGAGGAGTTCAACCGAAGTGAGATGGACCTGCTGCTGAAGCATGACTTCCCGAAAATTGCGGCGAGGCCCAACGTTAGTCGCGAAACCACCGCCTCGCTGCGGCGTGCCCTCGATCAGATGAGGGACAGCCTCAGCTAGTCCATCCCAGCGTCCGTCAGGTGCGCGCTAGACCAGACAGAGCGTCAGTACTCCAGCGGCGAGGCAATAAAGACCGAACAGATGCAGCCTGCCTCGGCTGACGATACGCAGAAGGACTGCTATTGAGACGTAGCCAACCGCAAAAGCGGCAAGGAATATCAGGAGCATTTCCAACGCGCCCTGGGTGGTCAGAGCACGAGCAATGTCGCCGAACTCGAGCACGAACGCGCCAGCTATGGCCGGTATCGATAGCAGGAAGGAGAAACGGGCCGCGAAATCCCGCCTGAGGCCGAGGAATATGCCGGCGGCGATCGTGAAGCCCGATCGCGAGATGCCTGGCGTTATGGCCAGAGCCTGGGCAATCCCGATGAGAAAGGCGCTCAGCAGCCACGGGTGCCAGACTGTTCTCTCGCCCTGCTGGGCTAGTCTCGTCAGAAGAAGCACAACGGCGGTTACAAGAAACATCGCGCCAACCACTTTGACGCTCGCGAACGCCCGCTCAATCGTATCCTTGAAGGCAAGGCCAATGACTGCGGCGGGGAGCGTCCCGACTACGATCATTGCGAGGATGCGCTGATATGATAGCCCGCCGTGCTCATCCTGCGGCGGCAGCGCGATAAAAAGTTGAGAGGGCCTTCTGACAGCGCTCGATAGCGCCTTGGGAGACAGGACGCGGGCGAACATTACCAGGTCCTTGCGGAAGTAGATCAAAACCGCTAAAAGCGTCCCCAAGTGGGCGATTACGCCCATTGGAACCATTGACTTCACTGCGGCGCCAAAATGTTGTGAAAGACAGCTAAGTGGCCGGAGGAACTGACCGGCAAGAACTCGGTCAACCCCTGGAGCGCCCCGAAAAGAACCGCTTTGATAAGGCTCACAAGAACGCTTCCTGTGTAGGTATCATGGGGACCTTGGACACAACGTCTCCCGTCTGTGAGCACCGATCAGAGTGGTTCCCATAAATGGTTTCTCTCATCTGCTCTGGTTCATTTCTGTTGCTTGAATAAGGACATCCGGCCACCGCAGACGAAAGATGCGTCAGAGGACGGCACACCCAAATGTGTCTTGGATATTGCGATCATTTTCTATGGTCGCTACGACTAACCTCTTATCTTGACAGCACGCCTGCCCACGCTTAGTTTAGTGAGTAGGATTTTGCTGAAGTTATATAGCATATTAGCAGGATGACTCCCGCCAGGTCAACTGGGCGGGGGCGGAGGTAACCTTGATGTTTCAGTGGCTTTTTTCATTCTTTTCAAACGATCTGGCCATCGACCTGGGCACAGCCAACAGCCTCGTTTACATGAAGAACCGCGGCATAGTGCTCAGCGAGCCATCCATCGTGGCAATTCAGAGCGATACCCATAAGGTCCTGGCGGTTGGCAAGAAAGCGAGGCAGATGGTTGGCAGAACGCCGGAGAACATACTCGCGATAAGGCCTCTGAGGGACGGCGTTATATCGGACTTCGAGGTAACAGAGAAGATGCTTCGGCACTTCATCGGCATGGCGCACGGCGGTGGGGCAATCTCGAGGCCCTTCATCAGGCCCAGGATAATCGTTGCGGTGCCTTCGGGGATTACCCAGGTTGAGCGCAAGGCGGTCATTGAGTCGGCAACGAAGGCCGGCGCGGCAGAGGTTTATCTGGTTGAGGAGCCGATGGCGGCGGCCATAGGGGCAGGGCTGCCGATCGAGGAGCCAATGGGCAACATGATAATCGATATCGGCGGTGGGACGACGGAGGTGGCGGTGATCTCGCTCGCCGGGATGGTGTTCAAGCAGTCGCTTCGAGTTGGAGGCGACAAGATGGATGACGACGTCCAGCAGTATATCAAGAGAAAACACAACCTACTGATCGGCCAGCGGATGGCTGAGTATGTGAAGATACAGGTGGGCTCGGCCTATCCGCTTCAGAAGCCGCTTTCGGTCGAGATTCAAGGCCGAGACATAATAAGAGGGGTGCCGAAGCGCATTACCGTTACCGACGACGAGATACGTGAAGCGCTCAAGGACACGGTAGATTCGATCGTGCACCTGATACGGCTGGCGCTTGAGAAGACGCCTCCGGAGCTTTCGGGAGATATCGCCGAGCGCGGCGTGACGATTTCAGGGGGCGGCTCACTGCTGGGGAATCTCGATTTGCGCTTGAAGGACGAGACAGGGCTGCCAATAAAAATATCAGAGGACCCGCTCACATCAGTGGCGCTCGGTGCGGGCCGGATGCTGAACGACCTTGACCTCTTGCGCAAGGTGTCGGCGATGTCGAGATAGCCGGCCAGGGACGAGACATGTCTGCTTTCGCTAGTAAGCACGGAACTCTTGTGTTGCTAGTAACCTACATCGCATCGTCGATCTACTTGCTCTCGTTGGACATTCGCAATCCTGACCGGACACTCGTCGTCGAACGTGCTGTTATGGCCGCATTTGCTCCACTTCAATCTGCCTGCACGGCGGTCTGCGACTTCATCGGGGGGACGTTCCACACATACGTCGATTTCGTCAACACCAATAAACTGAACACAGAGTTAAAAAGGAAGGTCTCACGGCTTGAGGCCGAGAAGGTCAAGCTGATGGAAGCCGCCATTCAGAACGAGCGACTCAGGAAGATCGTCAAGCTCGACGAGTCGAGGCGCTTCGACTCGCTTGTCTGTTCAGTGATAGGTGTTGATCCGTCCAAGCTCTTCAGCAGCGTGTTCATAGACCGGGGGTCTTCAGACAGCCTTAGTAGGAACACGCCCATCGTCACTTACGATGGTGTCGTAGGCAAGATCGTTAAGGTCTCAAACCACGTGGCACGCGTTCAGCTCTTGACGGACGCGAGGTCCAGCATAGCGGTGCTGGTGCAGCGGTCGAGGGCACCGGGGATCCTCCAGGGCACCGGCACGAACCTCTGCGAGATGGTCTATATCGACGCGGCGGCAGATATAAGAACGGGCGATACGCTGCTGACCTCGGGCTTCGGTGGAGTTTTCCCGCGCGGCCTGAGGGTCGGAAGGGTTCGCTCAGTTGTTGAGAAGAAGGGGACACTGACCAAGAACGCTAAGGTCTCCCCTCTTATCAATGTTCACCAGCTGGAGGAAGTTCTCGCACTGCTGGCGGAGCGAAAGAGCGAGCTTGAGAAGATCAAGAGGCAGCAGTGGTAGCGAAGCGTGGGTCAGGTAGGGGCAGAAAATTGATCAAAACGCTGGCGTGGCTCATCCTAATGGTGGTGGTGCTTGGGGCCGTAGCCGGCTTTGCTGTGTATTTCAGACTTGCATCCAACCTCCCATCTATCGAGATACTCGACGATTTCAGGCCCAGCCTCGCCTCACTGGTCTATGCCGACAAGGGCGACAAAGTGCACGAGTTCTACATTGAGCGACGAATATGGACGCCAATCGAGAGAATCCCCAAACTCATGCAGCAGGCGATCATCGCCGTGGAGGACGCGAGGTTCTACTCACACGGCGGCGTAGATTGGTTCGGCATCCTTCGCGCCGCATGGGCGAACCTCCGCAAAAGACGCATCGAACAAGGCGCAAGCACAATCACCCAACAGCTGGCGAGGCGACTCTTCCTAACGCCTGAAAAAACCTACAAGCGAAAGTTAAGGGAGATAATCCTCGCCTGCCAGATTGAGAAGAAGCTGGCCAACAAGCAAAAAATCCTGGAGTACTACCTCAACGAGATATATTTTGGGTCCGGCGCCTACGGCGTCGCGGCCGCGGCGCAGGTCTATTTCGGCAAACCCCTCAAGGACCTGTCCATGCCTCAGTTCGCTCTGCTTGCCGGGCTGCCTCGCGCACCGAGCAGGTATTCACCGCTGAGGAACCCGTCTTTGGCTCAGAGACGACGGAACTTCGCTCTCCGTCGAATGGCGGATGTGGGCGTCATCTCCGAGAAGCAGTGCCTCGAGGCGATCGCAACCCCCCTTAATACTGTCGAGCCAGACAAATCAGTGAAGACGACTTACGGAGCTTGGTTCTTCGAGCACATCCGGCGCAGCTGCCTTGAGATATTCAAAGCGCCAACGGATGAGTTGGGCGACGAGAATGAACAGGAATCGCAGAGCAGGCTTTTTGGGGCTTCTCCCTCAGACGTGGTCTATCGCGATGGCCTGAA
Organism: uncultured bacterium; assembly: GCA_964554005.1. Lineage (GTDB taxonomy): Bacteria > B130-G9 > B130-G9 > B130-G9 > B130-G9 > B130-G9. Next base: position 5,865 of record CAZKNE010000045.1, read on the forward strand.
CATCTATTCGACGATCGATATGAGGCTTCAGGGTGCGGCCGAGAGGTCGCTTGACAAGGGGCTGAGGGAGGTGGACAAGCGTGAGGGTTTCCGCGGACCCATCGAGGGCGGCAAGCTCGACGATGAGCTCGACAGGCAGCATATAAGGCCGGGGCTTATCACCCTCGCCACGGTGACCGGAATAACACCCGAGGAGATAGCCGTCACGTTTGGCAAGGACATTCAGGGGACAATAGACAAGAGACATTTCAAATGGGCTTTGAACAAGACGCACGAGCTTCTGATAGCCACGGGCTCCGTAATTGAGGTCAAGGTGCGAGACAGCTTTCATGCCGATGACGAGGGTCCCGTCCCGCTCAGTCTGGACCAGGAACCTCTGGTGGAAGGAGCTTTGGTGGCAATAGACCTCCGCACTGGTTATGTGAGGGCGATGGCAGGTGGCCGAAGCTTCAAGAAAAGCGAGTTCAACAGGGCTATCCAGTCTCGCCGGCAGCCGGGTTCGGCCTTCAAACCTGTCATCTACACCGCGGCAATAGATTCGGGAATGATCCCAACCGACATAATACTCGACGTTCCTATCTATATGGACGAGGTAGATAAAGTCTGGAAGCCGGATAACTACGGCGAGCGAGTCTTCGGCCCAGTTACGCTTCAGACTGCGCTTGAGAAGTCCAAGAACCTTGCCACGATTAACCTGATCAAGAGGTTAAGCCCCCGACTCGCTCTTCACTACGCCCGTCTGCTCGGCATCAGATCACATCTCGAGCCGGTCCCCTCACTGGCGCTCGGGTCAATGGGCGTCAGTCTCCTGGAATTGACAAGCCTCTACGGCGTGATTGCGACGGAGGGCAAGCGATTTACACCAATTTTCATCAAGGAGATAACCGACCGGTCTGGGCAGCCGCTCTATGATCAGGAGCCGGACATGGAGCAGGTTCTCAGTCCGCAGACCGCCTACGTTATGATCCACATGCTCAAGGGAGTCATACAGCGCGGCACTGGAATTAGGGCAAAGGGACTGGGCCACAACCTCGCAGGCAAGACCGGCACAACGAACGATTTCGCCGACGCGTGGTTCGTTGGTTTCAGCCCCAACCTCGTTGTGGGGACTTGGGTAGGTTTCGACGAGATAAAGCCGATCGGCAAGGGCGAGACTGGCGCGAGGGCAGCGCTTCCGATCTGGATTGCATTCATGAAAGATGTGTTGAAAGACGAGCCTGAAGACGACTTCCCCGTGCCTGAGGGCATCGTGTTCAGGACGGTTGATTCCAAGACCGGGGAACTCGCCACTGACAAGACAACCGACGCGATAATCGAGGCGTTCATCAAAGGCGCCGAGCCGCTTGAGCACGCAGCATCCACTTCGCAAAGGGCGCGCCACTTCAGCGAGATCGACGCGGGGCTCTGATCGATGGCTAAGAAAAGAAAGATCAAAAAAGCGGCCGCTCTTGCCTACGACCACACGAGTCCAGAGCCGCCGAGACTGATTGCGAAGGGCAAAGGAGACCTAGCGGAGAAGATCATAAAGCTTGCCACGGAGCACCACATCGCGATTAAGGAAGATGCTGACCTGGTCGAGGCGCTGATGCTGCTGGACCTGGAGGAGGCGATCCCAGCCGAGCTCTACAAGGTCGTGGCGGAGATACTCGCCTTCGTGTATTCTCTCAATCAGAAATGGAAACAGCTCAATCCGGGATAAATGTAGGATTGCTTGTTGGGTAGTTTGGCTAGACCGAAAGGAGAGTAAAATTGGACGAGCGTGGCATCAAGGATTCTCTTATAGTGGGCGAGCAAGAGCGGATATGTGAGCTCGTCAGAAGCGCGCTGGAAGATGGCGACCCCGCGAAGGCGATTCTGGACGTGATGATCGAGGGTATGGGCGTCGTCGGCGACCGTTTCCAGAAGAAAGAGATATTCATTCCGGAGGTCCTGCTAGCAGCAAGGGCGATGACATCTGCGACGGAGATTCTGAAACCCATTCTCGCCGAGTCCGGCAGCGAACCTCTCGGGACAGTCATAATCGGGACGGTTCTAGGCGATCTGCACGACATAGGTAAGAACATAGTCGGGATGATGCTCAAGGGGAACGGGTTCGAGGTGATAAACCTGGGCCGGGACGTCGCGCCGGAGAAGTTCGTTGAGACCGCGAAAAAGAGCGGCGCAAGGGTGATTGGCCTCTCCTCGCTCGTAACGACATCGATGCCGCAGATGAAACGGACGATAGAGCTAGTGAAGCAGGAAGGTCTGAACGGAAGTGTCGCTGTAATGGTGGGCGGTGCCCCGGTAACGCAGCAGTTCGCGGATTCGATCGGCGCAGACGGCTACGCGGACGACGCACCCGGAGCAGTGCAAAGGGTTAAGGAGTTCCTACAAATTGAACAATAGACTCTCGGAGCTCCTTGCTAAAAAGACGCTGCTCATCGTTGACGGCGCGATGGGGACGATGCTCCAGAGCGCTGGGCTCGGCGTCGGAGAGTGCCCCGAACTCTGGAACATCAATCGCCCGGGCAGCATTCGGCAGATCCACGAGGCATATCTCAACGCTGGCGCGGATGTGATCCTTACAAACACGTTTGGCGGCTCCCCAAAAAAACTCTCCATGTTCGGCCTCGCGCATCAGGCCGTGGCGATAAACCGCGCAGGTGCACAGCTTGCGGCGCAGGCTCGCAAAGCTTGCGGCAGGGATGGAACAGCTCTCATCTTCGGCAGCGTCGGTCCCACGGGCGAGCTTCTCGAGCCGCTCGGCACGGCAACCCTCGAGTCGCTGATTGAGCAGTTCGCAGTCCAGATCGAGGCGCTTGTCGAGGGCGGCGTTGACGCGATCATGGTCGAGACGATGATCTCGCCGGAGGAGGCGATTGCCGTCGCCAGAGCCGGCAAGACCGTCCGAGAGTCGCTCCCAATCGTTATCAACCTCACATACGAGCCAACGCCTCGCGGGCCGCGGACGATGATGGGCACGAGCCCTGACCGGTTCATCCAAATGCTCAAGGAGCAAGGCGTGAACGTGGACGGCGTCGGAACTAACTGTGGGACAGGCGCGGATGACATGGTCTCGGTCGTCGCGGCTCTTAGAAGCTGCACCGACCTGCCGATCGTCGCGTATCCAAACGCCGGGATGCCGAGGATGCAGGGCAACGTGGCGGTCTATGACGAGTCGCCGGAAGCATTCTCCGAGAAAACTGCTAAACTCGCCGATGCGGGCGCGACGATGATCGGCGGCTGCTGCGGGACAACGCCGGAGCACATACAGCATCTATACAGGAGGTTGGCCAATGTCCGCTAGGCTAAAGACCGACATCGATGTCCCCATCCTCGAGCAGCCACTGAGGACACAGTCCGGGGCTTAAGATGCGCCTCAATAACCGCTTCGTCCTCGCCACGGCGCCTCGCCTAATAAGCCTGCTGGTCAGGTCACTCGGCTGGACGACAAAGTTCTCTACGGTAGGGCTCGAGAAGATAGATGACAGATGGCGTCAGAACCTGCCTTCCATCTTCGCGCTGTGGCACCAGCGGCTCCTGATGATGCCACTGGCCTACAGGGGCAACGGCCTCTATGTCCTGATCAGCAACCACCGAGACGGTGAGCTCATAGCACGAGCGGTCTCGCATCTGGGCATCCACGCCATCCGGGGTTCAGCAACGAGGGGAGGAATAACGGGCTTCAGGCAGATGGCAGAGGTTCTGCGCACAGGCAAAGATGTGGCCATGACGCCCGATGGCCCGCGGGGACCCAAGTGGCAAGCCCATAAAGGCGCCATTGTTCTGGCCAAGCTGGCCGGCGTGCCGATCTTCCCCGTTACTTACGCCTGCTCGAGACAGAAGGAGTTCAATAGCTGGGACAACTTCATTCTTCCCGCCCCCTTTGGTCGAGGCGCATTTGTCGCCGGCGAGCCGATTGATGTCCCGAAGGATGCGGATGAGCAGGCCATAGAATCGCTCAGGCAGCTTCTCCAGACAAGATTGATTGAGATAACGAGGCAGGCCGAGGAGCTCGTGCGTGGCAGGACTTCTTGACAATCAGCTGCACGGGACCGTGCGCGCCTGGTGGGTGTCTGCCAGCATAGGGGATGGCGCAGCGTGATCTTCATCTATAACCTTTTTCTCCATGCCGCTCTCATTCTTCTCTGGCCAATTGTTCTTCCCTTTCTGCTCTGGTCGCGCAGGCACAGAGCAAACCTGTGGCAGCGGCTCGGCCTCATCAGGCGCCAAGCAAGGGCAGCGCTTGCGAGCCTCGGCCAAAAGCCGATCCTGATCCATGCTGTCTCAGTCGGCGAAGTCGGGGTGGCGCTAAAGATCATCGAACACCTCAAGAAA
>CAZKNE010000046.1:0-9989 GCA_964554005.1 uncultured bacterium
TTGAGACGAGAATGACCGTCTCGCGCGCACGGGTGATCGCCACGTTGAGGCGCCTCTCACCGCCTTCTTTGTTCAGAGGGCCGAAGTTCTGCGTCATCCTGCCGTCGGCATCCTTGCCATATCCCACGCTGAAGATCATGACGTCCCTCTCATCGCCCTGGACGTTCTCGAGGTTCTTGACGAAGAAACCTCCAAGTCGATCTCGAGATCGCTCGAAGACCTTCTCGAATTCTGGACGTTGTTTTCTCAGAAACTCGAGCCGGTCTTCAATCGCCTCTTTTTGGCTCTGGCTGAACGCCACGACTCCAAGTGTCTTATCGGGCCACTTCCCTAAGTGATCGAAGACGAACTCGGCAACCTTCTCTGCTTCAACCTGGTTCGTTCTCGATTTTCCCCGGTCATAGACGCCATCCGGCACATAGACGAACTTCACCCCCAATGTGTCATCCTCTGGCCTGGATGCAGGAAATGTGATGAGCTTGTTGCCGTAGAAGGCGTTGTTTGAGAAAGCAATCAGGTTCTCGTGCTTGCTGCGATAATGCCATTTGAGCATCGACTCATATAAGCCAAGCCCTTCGGAATAATCCAGAATACTCTCGAAGTCCTGAGCGCTTTCCTCTTCAGTTTCCTCTTCTTCATCTAGCATTCCTTTCTCAAAGAAGGACGACGGTGGCAGCTGCTTGCTATCCCCTGCAAGGAGCACCTGCTTCCCTCTGTATATTGCGACAGTGGCATCCGACGGCACGATCTGCGATGCCTCGTCAAACACCACAAGATCGTAAGCGGCCTCGGGAGAAAGATAACTTGAAACCGAGATTGGACTCATCATGAGGCAGGGTTTCAATCGAGGGAGAAGACTCGGGATATCCGCAAGCAACTTCCGGACCGGTCGATGGCGACGCTTTTTCTTGGCCTCCCTGAGGACAATCGCCTCCTCGCTCCCGGCGGTGTCAACGAGTCGCTGAGGTCTATGTGAATTCGCCCTTTCGATTATTTCATTGCACCGAAGCTCGATCAGCTTTGAGTCAAGCTCTCTGAACTTCTTGACGGCCTCGTCGTGAGACAGGCCCCGGAAATCTCCAAGCCGCTCATCTTCCGCAAACACGCTGTCCAAAAGGTCCACATAGATCACCTTCTCAAGACACTTGGAGAGCGTTGAGGCCGGAAGCCCCTTCGCTAGATACTCTGCGAGGAAACCCGACAGTTTGAGCTCGTCTAACTCATCCCGCACCTTGCGATAATCGACCCACCTCTCGATTTCGTCTATTGCTTTCGTCATCTTCCCAGCCATATCGCTGCCGGTTTGAAGATCGACCTGCTCCAATGCTCCACGTTTGAACGGCTGAGTCTTTTTCGCAAACCAGCTCTGCACTGTCGCCAGAGACTTCGTCGTATCTTTGACCGCTCTAGACAACGCCTTTGCAGAGGGAGCAACAGTCCCACCCTCGCACGCTGCATCGAGCAGTTTGGGCGTCCGCTCTTTGCGCTTCAAGAATGTCATCAGCCCCCTCGCCCAATCGAGCGCGGAAATGGTCTGGGCCCAATCAGAATCAATCCCCCTGAACCGCGGCCCGAAACTCTCAACAAGCTTCTTCGACCTGGCGTCAAGCGCCCGTTCGAAAGCCTTGATCTCTTTCAGAGTCCACAGGTTCTGCGTCACATCGCTCAGCTCCACAGGGCCTTGCTTGAGCCTCTGCCCCAATACCTTGTTGGAAAGCTGTAGAAGAGCGTCAACCTTCTGCCGAACCTTGCTTGCTCGGTCACGAATGTCCTGCAAGTTAGCCACCCAACCCTCGCCGGAGGCACTATCTCGGAGCTGAAAAACCCACGAGAACTCCCTACATCGGGACGTCCAAGAATTCAGACTTTTTCTAAGCTCGAACGCTGTGCGCATTTGCTCCGTGGGCTTGACAGCGGCAAACGAGATATTTACCAAGAGCCGCCGGAGAATGTTGTGACGAAGTACCCTTTTACAAATCATCTTGCATCCCCTCAGTGACAGCTCCGACACCTCTTGTCCCTTCTGAGCCAACGACGCGGCGGTTTTCTCCCAGCGCTTGACGCCATTATCAGTTTCGGTCAGGAACTCCAGGACCGAAGGGCCTGCCTTCACAAACTCATACCAGTCCAGCGGGATAGCGTCAGAAAGACCTTGCACAGCTTCCCACGCCGATTGAATGTTGGCGGCATGGTCGTCTTCAAGATCAAAAAAATCCTTGCGATAGAGCGCGGTGAGGCGCTCCTTGGATTGTCTGTGTTTCTCGGCCAGTTCAGACAGTCGCAGTGCTTCGTTCTTAAGCTTCCCCAGACTGTCCTTCGCAAACCAGCCTCGCTCGCAGCCTGGGCTCTTGGCGAGCATTTCCAGTAGCTCAACCAAGTGTCGCGACTCACCTGCGGTTTTCGGAGGGACAAGGTCCAGTTTCTCGGCACATTTCCTTGATTCGGCCAACAAGCCCCCAATGTGTTTCTGAAGCCGATCGAGTGCGGGAGAAACTGTTTTCTTACGCCTCAAAGTGAACGTGTCGAACGTGCATCCCCACCAGGGGAATTCCTCGCCGCGTCGGGGAATGTCCCAGAGCTTCTGCATCTGCTGTGCTAGCTCAAGCAAGTGCCCAAGTTTCTTCTGGCTGAGCCGCGACGTATTTGGTGGAGAGCATTCCATATCGGGAAGATCATGAAGCACGGCGAGCTTCGCCATGACTTCCCGAGCGCTCAGTCCTATGGGTTTTCGCATCTCGTGCAACGCAAGAACATAATCGTTGAGTTGCTCTCGCTTTCTTATCAGCCGGGCCATTTCGCTTTGCGACAGCGACCTGCTGGGTGGAGCAATCCGTTCCTTAAGGCATCTGCCCAGCTCTTTGGCTACTTCTTTTTTATTGGCTTTGCTGCTGTGCAGTTCGAGGCAGAACTCATGGAGGCCCTTCTCTTTGAGTCGCTTACGTACGACCTCAAGAGCTGCCATCTTTTCGCTAACGAAGAGGACCTTCTTTCCCTGGGCAATGAAGTCGGCAATGATGTTCGCGATGGTCTGGCTCTTGCCCGTTCCGGGAGGCCCCTGCATAATCAGGTTACTGCCCCGCCTCACTGCCTCAATACAGACTTCCTGACTGCTATCGGTGTCCAGAATGTGGAATGTCTGGTAGGCGGGCTCCATCGTATCGAGCTCATTCTCGCGGGGGACATCCACCCTCTCAGATTCGGGCACCATTGGCTCACCCAGGGCTAGGGCCCGGATGAACGGCTGCTTGGCCATCGTCTCCGCGTTGTTATTCAGGTCTTCATACATCACGAGCTTGTGAAATGAGAAGACCGATACATAAGCGCTGTCATCGATTGTCCAACCGTCCTTTGAGCGAGCTCTTATTCGGCGGCGGGCCTGATCCAGAAATGCCTGAAGCGCCGACGCGGCCTCCTCTTCCGGGATCTCTATTGCGTCGGGCAGCTTCAGTTTGAATTCCTTGGCCATATACCTTGTCAGCGCCGGATTGACTACGGGGTCCTCCCCGACTGGTTTGAGAGAGTAGGGCCCCTTTACAGATTTACGTTCAAGAACTACAGGGACGAGCACTAGAGGGGATTTGACAGGCTCCGAGGTTTGCGACTCTCTCCACCTTAGCATTCCAAACGCGACGTTCAGAATATAAAGCCCCTTTTCCTGATACTCGGTCTGCGATCTCCGGTAGAGATTAGTGAGTACCCTCAAGAACTTCTCGAGGTATAACTCTTCAATACGCGGAACGGTGCATTTAATTTCCTTCTTCTTGCGAGGACGAATAGCAACGGACTTGCGGTGCTCCGGTTCGGGGAGGTTCTTTGGCTCAGGCGGGGGTTCCCAGAAACTCCACGGTGATTCCTTATCGATGAGACGAGAGAATACCTCGAGATATTCGGGCTCCTCGACACGAAGAGTCGTGGCCTTGCTTTCCTTGAAGTAGAGCAGCTTGTTCCTTTTGGAAAGGTCGATCAGGCTATCTTTCCACTCCTCGATCTTCTCGATTACCTTTTGATCAGAGCTGTGCTGGTTTTGGGTCAAGCCAACCGTTCCCTTCACACCGTCAATCGGCTACACATCATCCGAAAACACAAAAAGTATCGAAAAGACTCTCCAGAACCTCATTAGAACACAGGTTTCCCCGTGCATCAAGACGCGAGACCATAGGGCGTGTGCGATACGCCCCCTTATTGATTCAATACGAGCGTGCCGACGTAGTCCCGGAGGGGGCGGGGCTGGTCGAGGCTGCGGCGTCTGGCGTCCTCGAAGAGGAAATCGACGATGCCCTCAGCGATTCTGGAGCATACCCGAGCGTCGTAGAACAGGCCCGTGCCGACCGAGATGGCCGAGGCGCCCGCTATGGTGAACTCGACGGCGTCGCGGGCGCATACAATTCCGCCGGACGCGATGATTGGTATCGAGACAGCCGAATAAACGCGGTGGACGAGCAGTAGCGACAGCGGCTTTATGGCGGGGCCGGAAAGCCCACCGAAGTTGTTGCCGAGCATGGGCCGTCTGGTGAAGACATCGATCGCCATCCCCGGGAATGTGTTCGCGACCGTGAGAGCGTCTGCACCAGCCATCTCACATCTTCTTGCGGTCTCGGCAATCGAGGCGGCGTTTGGGACGAGTTTCACGATGATGGGCCTTCGATACATCTTTCGTATGGAAGTTATGACCCTGGCGGTTGTGTCCGCATCCTCCCCAATCGGCCTGTCGTTCAGGTTTGGGCACGAGACGTTTATCTCGATGGCCGAGAAGAGTTCCTGACGGTAGGAGAGAGCCTTTGCGGCATCGATTACGTCCTCCGGCCTGTCTCCGCCGACGTTGACGATGACGTGCGTTCCGATGCCCTGAAGCGCCGGCAGCTTCTCTTGTATCAGCGCCTCAACCCCTATGTTCTCCAGGCCAATGGCATTGAGCATCCCGGACGATGTCTCGAGGATTCTGGGCGCGGGATTGCCGGACTTGGGCTTCAGCGTAACGCCTTTCAGGACTATTGCGCCTACCATGTCGAGCGAGAACCCTTGAACCTGCAAATACTCATCGCCGTAACCGAACGTGCCGGACGCGATAATGATTGGGCTTGCGAGTTCGAGCTCACCCAGCGTTGTCTTTAGAAGGCTGCGTGGGTCGATTGTGGTCTCTTGGTCGCGCTCAACGCGGTCTTCAGATACCATTATCAGAGCTGTTCCGCGAGATGGATATGTCGTTCACCTGGCAGCCCAGGCTCCCGTCGGAAAGCGTAACGATAATCGCTGCGCCGAGCCGCGAGTTCCTGGCCAGCGAGAGTGGCTTGCCAGACGTAGCATCCTGGCATATTGCATAGCCGCGCCTCATAACATTCTGCGGCTTGAGCGATATTAGGCGGTCATGCAGCGCCTGATAGCGCGTGCTTGGGAGGTCAAGTCTGCCCCGTATGGACGCCGCCATCCTGCTCTCATAGCCCTGAACGACGGACCGTGCGGCGGCGATCTTCTCGGTTGGCACAAGCGCACGATGTCGCAACGCGAGATGCGAGGCCTGCTGCCTCCTACGGTCGAGATAGCCCTGTATCCCTCGCTGCAACCTGGCGTCGATATCGTCCACTCGCTGCATGAAGAGCTCGATCGGACGCTCAGGGGTGTTCAGCCGAAGGACAGCAAAGAGCGTCTTATGTTCCTGTCGCGCGAATGCCAGCCTGTCCAGCATCATTCTCAGCACACGACTGCTAAGGCTGTTGACCCTTACCAGCAATTCGGCCCTGTTCTGCACCACCAGCTCCGCAGCCGCGGATGGCGTGGGAGCACGAAGGTCTGCCACAAAATCGGCAATCGTGAAATCAACCTCGTGGCCGACCGCCGAAATAATAGGTATTTGCGAATCAGCAATCGCCCGTGCTACCTGCTCCTCGTTGAACGCCCACAGGTCAATTGCCGCTCCGCCGCCGCGACCCACGATCAGAACGTCGCATGCGCCGAGGCGATTCATCTCCTTGATTGCGTGGGCAATCTCGCCCGGCGCCCTCTCTCCCTGCACCAGAACCGGGTATAGAATGATATGCGCCGAGCAGAAGCGGCGCCTCGTCACATTGAGAATATCGCGAATTGCCGCGCCGGTTCGCGAGGTAACAACGCCGATTGTCTTAGGCATCTTTGGGACCGGCCTCTTGCGCTCCGGCGCGAACAGGCCCTCAGCGTTGAGTTTTGCCTTGAGCTGCTCGAATGCTAGTTGAAGAGCACCGACGCCTTTTGGCTCCAGGTAATCGAGGATGATCTGGTAAGTGCTGGAAGGCGGGTAGCAGCTCACAGCTCCCCTTGCAATGACGGCAAGCCCATTCTCCGGCTTGAAACGCATGAAAATGGCCTTATTGCGGAACATGACGGCGCTGATCTGTGCCTTTTCGTCCTTCAGCCGCATGTAGAAATGCCCCACGCTTGAGCGCTTCAAATCTGTTATCTCGCCCTCGACCCAAATGTCGAAAAATCGCTTTTGTAGCAAGCCCTTGATCTCCCCAACGAGCTCGGAGACCTTGTAAACCTTGCGGGCTTGCTGCCCATCGTTGAAGTTGAGTTCCAAGTCTTTCATTGAAGCCCCCTGTTAAAGCATTCTTCGTGTGTTGACAACAATGAGAGTATCAGGTGCCGTCCTTCTGCGTCAATTACAGGCATCTGAGGGTTTCTATGAAACAGGAACGCGAGAATACGCAAGAGGCCGACTAGGTGATGAGGATAGCTCATTAGAGGATGATCCGCGAGGATCACGAAGCCACCAAGATGCCCGCTCCGTTCTCCTCGCGCATCTTCATCTCGTTCCTGGGTCAGTGCTCCATCTCTGCTGCTTGGTTCTCATGCGCCATGAATTGCCACAGCGCCTCGGTCGCAACGTCAATGAGCTCGGGATCATCGCTATTATTGATGACCTGCTCAAGCTGAACGCGGCATCTCTCCTTCAGCCGTGCGATCTCCTTAGCCAGTGGCCCCATTAGCTTCTGCGCGATCTGGTCGCCCATCTCAGCATGCCGCTGAATCGTGGCCAGACCTTGTTCCATTTTCGCAAGATTGAGCTCAAGCTGCGCCAGGATTCCGTTCTTCATCGAAAATGCTCCTAATTGTTCGCTTTCGATAAAAGCCAAAACTCTGGAACGTAAACCTGTTCAAACATTATGTTCCAAAAAAACCTCTAAGCCCTAGGCCGGCAACAACCACTATAACATCTCATCTGTTCCTATCATTACAAAATTGGCCAAAGTAGTCAAGTCCGTATAACACTCACCAGAATCTGAACCAATGGTTAAGATGGATTGGGTCTCCTGGTAAAGTGTCCTATCAGAGGTTCACCCGAATCAAATTTCACATTGGAAGAGGCAATTACTTGAGGCGCTGCCGGAGATATTTTCTCGGCGGCCCGAGTGGGAGCGTAAGGAGCAGGAGGAGTTGACGGCTCTTAGCGAATATACTTCTGAAGTTCTCGCTTACGTACGTGAGTGATGTATGATAGTTGATAATGGAGGAGCTGAGTTGACCAAAGGTGTGCGATTGATCGTGATAGCGTCGTCGAACGAGGGCAAAGTTAAAGAGCTGACAAAATTCTTGAATGGCGTGCCAGTCCGCGTAACGATGCTACCCAATGCCGGATATATCCTTGACGGTGTGGAGGGCGAGAGCGATTACGAGGCGAACGCGGTCGCGAAGGCGCGTCGGGCGGCTGAAGCCTCTGGCGATGTATCGCTGGGCGAGGATTCTGGCCTTGAGGTTGATTTTATGGGAGGAGCTCCGGGGCCCTTGTCCGCACGCTTCGTCTCCGCCAGCGCATCGCCGGGTGAGAAAAACGAGGCTCTGCTTCAGAAGTTGAGCGGTGTCCCGAAAGATAGGCGAACCGCACGGTTTGTCTCTGTCGTTGCGATTGCCGAGACCAATGGCGAGGTTGACGTCTTTCGAGGCGAGTGCGAGGGCAGGATTGCGTTTGAGGCGGCTGGCGAGAGCGGGTTCGGCTACGATCCGATCTTCATTCCGCTAGGATATGACAGGACTTTTGGCGAGCTCGGCCTCGAGATCAAGAACAAGGTGAGCCATCGGGCACGAGCGATGGCACAGGCGAGGGAATACTTTGTGTCTAATGTGTAGATTTGGGGAGCTTTTAGGGCACATGTTCAAAACGTCAGTGTGGTGTGCCATTGGGGTTGCTCTTCTGGTTTCGATGGGGTGTGTCAACCCCGTGGTTGTGCAGCTTAGCCAGGACGAGCGTTCTCAGCCTTCTTTTTCCAGAGAGGAGCTTGAGGATAGACTTGAGCACTTCAATCAGAGCCGCAACTCGATCAAAACGTTCGCTATGAGCCTGACTATGTCCATCTCGCGCATGAATGAAGGGTTGTCGTTCTCGAAGTGCTTTCGCTGCGAGGCTGTTTGCGACGTTCCAAACAGGCTTAGGATGAAGGGCTATGCCGGCGGCACGGTTCCGGCGTTCGATCTCTTGACGAAATCCCGCAAGATACAGCTGTATCTGCCAACGCGCAACGAGCTCATTCGAGGCACAAGGTCTCGGTTCAAAGAGCTCACTATTCTTCAGAAGCATGGGATTGGAGCGGTCCTTGAGACAGACCTGGCCGATCTTTTTGTCCAGAGACTGCCATCCAAGGACGTCTTCTGGGAGGCGACAGCAGACGGTATCTGGCTTTACAGCGACTCCTCTCACGTCCGCTCATGGCGACGAACGCTCCTCGATTTCGAGACGTTCCTACCTGTCCGGCAGGAAGTCTTCTCGCAAACTGGTCGGATGCTGCTGGAGGTTCAGTTCACCGACTACCGCCGGGTCGAACAGACCTATTGTCCGTTCGAGCTCAATATCAGGTCTAAGATTGACGGCTTCATAATCAAGATAGTTATCGGCTCAGTGAGAGCTAATATACCCATTGCTGGTGGCGCCTTTTCCATCCGGGACCCCGATAGTGTTACCAAGATTCCTCCCAGCCAAGTTGAAACCACAGTCCAAGAATCTCCTGATAGTCCTTGATTTCCCCCATATTGGTGGTGCTGAGCGCGTTGCTCTTCAGCTCGCCTCTCACATTGACACCAATCGCTTCTGCCCAATAGTCGTCGCGCCTCACAAGGGCATACTCTACCAAGAGCTCAAGAATAATGGTGTTCAGACGCATCTGATAGACCTCGATGGCCTAAAGAGAACATGTCGTTTCGTCCTGCCGGTCTTCAATACGATCAAAGAGCTCGTCCAGCTCATCAGGCGTGAGAAAATCGACGTCGTTCACGCCAACTCGCTCTGGGCGCTCAAGTTCTGCACAATCGCGTCTTTAATCACCGGAGTCCCAACTGTCGCGATGATCCATGCCTATCCCAAGATACACAGCCGGGTGAAAAGGATGTTGCACATCTTGACGAGGCGCTTCTGCTATGGGAGGGCTGGGAAGTTAATCGCGGTCTCCACTCCGCTGAAGGCCGCGTTAGTAGCGGACAAGGCTTCCCCCAGTAAGGTCATTGTCATCCCGAACGGAGTCGAGGCCGAGTGGTTTGTGCAATCGCCTAAACAGCCAACCGGACGAACAAAGACCATCCTCACGGTCGGGCGCCTCCACCCCGGTAAAGGCCAGCAGATTTTTCTTGAGGCTGCTGCAATCGTGCATGAGAGGTTTCCGGATACGGCGTTCGTCGTGGCCGGCGAGGAATGTCCGACTTCGCTTGAAAACCTGGGATTCAAAAAAAAGCTCGTCCAACTCGCCAATGAGCTCGGCCTCTCCGATTGCGTCCAGTTCGTAGGTTACACGAGCAATCTACGCGAGTTCTACCGCCGATGCAGCGTCGTCGTTCTCGCCTCGTTCGAGGAGACTTTTGGCCTGGTCGCGCTCGAGGCGATGGCTGCTGGGCGGCCTGTTGTCGCGTCGCGCATCCTCGGTATCACGGAGCTCGTCGATGATGAGAAGACAGGACTACTGTTCGAGCCTGGCGACCGTGAGGACTTGGCCAGGAAGGTCATCCGGCTCCTTTCCGATGACGGCCTCAGGGCT
>CAZKNE010000047.1:0-9976 GCA_964554005.1 uncultured bacterium
TTGGCGGCTGGCACGATATGAACAAGCACAAAGTAGTGTTCATTCCGCATGGGTGGACCGCCGAGGAGCTGGACAAGGCTTACAACAATGCGCTCCGGCGGTTTTACATGAGGCCTAAGACGATTATCTCGTATCTTGGGCAGATTCGCAGTTGGGATGCACTGGTCAAGTTCATAAGAAGTGGCATCACGATTGGCTGGCACTGGTTTTTTGGAGGACACTCTGAGGCCAGGCACGCTGCTCGCGCTCAGGCGAAGCTGTCTGCGCACAAGGACCGGGAGCGTTCTGAGTCGAGTTCTGCCGCCGTGTCTTACAAGGAGGCATCAAGAAGTAAGGAGGCGCAGCTTTAGAATGTGTTTGAGACGTAGATTGTGGTCAGTGCTTTTCATCTGCGCCTTTTGGTGGGTGTGGTTGCTTGCAACGAGCTCGTTTGCGGCGAGCGTTGAGATCATGCCGATTGCCGAGATCAAGCCCGGCATGACTGGGTATTGCCTCACGACGCTAAAGGGCTTTGAGCCCGAGCGCCTCCAGATCGAGATACTCGGCGTCATTTGGGGCGTTGCTCCTAGAGCGAACCGGATTCTGTTTATGGGAACGGACAAGACGTTCAAGAGATTTGGCATCTTGGCGGGGATGAGCGGGAGCCCATGCTACATAGATGACAAGCTGATCGGTGCGTTGTCCTATGGCTGGATGGCCGAAAAGGAGCCGATAGGCGGAATCACGCCGATAGAGGAGATGCTGACAGTGCTCAAGGCGCCCGTCGTGCACCATGCGTCGCATGGTGCAGGCGGCGTTTTCGCAAAAGAGTCCGCCGGGATGAAGCCCTACCTGGACGAGAACGGGCGCTTCAGGCTGCCCATCAAGCTGCGGCCGTTGAAGGGCCTGGGGCAAGACGAGTCCGAGCTTGTCATTCCGGAGTCCCTAGCGTCCAGTAATCCTTCGCTTTCCAGATTGGTCGGTGCGACGCTGAGGCCCATCCCGCTATCTTTTGTGTCGAGTTCCGCGGGCCTGAACAATGTGGCCGGCGAGCTAGGCCTTGCGTCCGTTGGGGCGAGTTCCGAAAGCCCCATTCATATTGCCCCGGAGCAGCTTAAGCCGGGCTGTCCGCTTGGCGAGTCCCTGGTAACGGGCGACCTTGACTTCTCGGCGATGGGAACGCTGACTTACAGAGAGGGCGACGTCTTCCTCGCCTACGGACATTCGAGCTTGGGCGGCGGAAGCGTGAGCTATCCTATGTGCAGCGGTATTATCCATACGGGCTTTCCAAGTTACATATACAGCTTCAAGATCTCGTCCAGCTCTCAACCTCTCGGCGTGATAACCCAGGATAGGTATCCTGCTGTTGCTGGCAAGATAGGGGGTAGGGCGGACACGCTGCCGGTAGATGTGTGGCTGACGGGGGCGGAGTCCGGCAGGACGCGCAAGTTCCATTTTGAGATGATAAGAGATAAATACTTCACGTCATGGCTCTTGGGGCTTGTGGCAGACGATAGCATTCATGCGTTCCAGCATGACTCGGGCGAGATGACGGTCGATTGGGATATTCTGATGGACGTCAAGGAGCATGAGCCGGTGCACATCACCGATTCGCTTTCTATGCCTCAGTACAGTTACAGGCAGTTCATGGCGAATCTGACGGAGATATTCGCGGCGGTCATTGACAATGGCTTCGAGGATGTCCGGCTGAACAAGGTTCAGATGAAGCTCAGGGTTAGTCAATCGACGGACATTGCGGATATTCTCTCCATCGACGTTGACAGGAAGCGTGTGCGGCCGGGCGAGAGCGTTGGGCTTAGCGTCTGCGTTCTACCTCACGCACAAAAGGAGAAGACGCTGAGGTTCGAGGTCCCGATACCGAAGTCGTGCCAGCCTGGGCCGGCGGAGCTGATGGTGTTCGGCGCGGATGCTTACCAGATGTGGGAGAGCGTGCGCGCCAAAGCGAAGTTCCGGCCCAAAAGCTACAACGATGTGGTTGACATGTTGGTCGAGGCACCGAACCACAGGCAGCTCTTAGTTGTTCTTGCAAGGAGGAGGCGTGTGGCAATGCGAGGGCGTGAGGTCCTACCAGACCTGCCTGCCTCTGCACGCGACGTCCTCTCGTCGGCGGCCTCGAGCGAGACGTCCGAAAACGCCAACTTTGAAGTCTTGACAAGGCTTGCGCTTGGGAGCGATTTCAACCTAAGCGGGAAGAAGAAGCTCGGGATACGGATTAAGCTGAGAAAGCTCTAGTCAGGTTAGTTGGCCAAACCTTGTTTCAACCTGGGAGAACAGAGATGGCTTTCGCAAGTTCTAGACATGTTCGGTTCGTTTTCTTGGTCTGCTGTTTGGCCCTTGTGGGCGTTGGCGCTTACGCAACTTCCTCGGACGAGTTTGTAACCAAGGGGAAGGACCAGTTTGACGGCTGCGACCTACACGGAGTTACGCTGACCGATGCCGGCAAGATAATTCTCTCCGTTCCGCTCGACAAGACCGCCGACCTCAAGGAATCTCAGGTCTGGGCAATTGCTGCCGACAAGTCAGGGGCGATATTTGCGGGGACCGGCGACGAGGGCAGGCTCTACGTTTTGAGACCGGGCGCGAAGCCGGAGGTTCTTTTCGACTCGGACGAGCAGCAGATTCACTCTGTGCTGGTGGACGGAAAGGGCAGGCTCTACGTTGGCACGGGTCCTTCTGGCATCGTGTTTCGTGTTGACCGCAAGACCGGAGCTGCGACGAAGCTCCTCGCGACGGGCGAGAAGTACGTTTGGTCGCTTGCCTCAGGCCCAAATGGCGAGATATATGCTGGGACCGGGCCCCATGGCAAGGTCTTCAAGATAACCGGCCCTGGGGAAGGTGAGGCGATTCTTGACCTCGAACCTCCCAATATCACCTCCCTGACGTTCGATCTGCCGAGAACGAGGCTCTTGATAGGCACTTCGTCGGGCGTCGTCTATTCATTCTCCGGTTCGGGGAAGCCCAAGGCTTGCCTCGAGGCAAGCAGGATGGAGATCAGAACGATACTCGTTGATGGCAAAGAGCTCTACGTGTTGGCGATGGGGAGTGGCAAAGGTGGGGCAGGTGCACCGGCTGCCGGGCCGCCGAGTGCGCCGGAGCCTCCGGATATGAGCTCCATGCCGAGCGCCCTTCGTGCCGCGATGAGTGCGATGATGTCCAAGCGCAAAGCGGCCCACAAAGCCAAGCCCGCGAGAAAGCCATCCGTGCCCTCTGCTGCCAAATCTGCAGTTTACAGGATTTACGCAGACGGGCACAGCAAGCGGATATTTGAAAGTCGCAACGGCTCGCTTTTTTGCATGGATTGGTATGAGGGGGAGTTGCTTGTCTTCGGCTACCGCCGGGACGTGGGCGTGGTCGTGCGGATGAACAAGAAAGGAGACGCAGACCTTCTGCGGTCGATAGAGGACACGAAGTTCATCTCGGCCTGTTCGGTGCCGGGTGGAGGTTTCGCTCTTGGCACGTCGGAGGTGGGACATCTGTTTGAGTTATCGCCCTCCAAGATGGTGGTCAAGGGCAGCCTCACTTCTAAAGTTCGGGACGCACTGTCTCGGGCCAAGTGGGGCAATGTGAGCTGGGAGTCGCTAGCCCCCAAGGGAGCGAAGGTTCAGCTCTTCACGAGGTCCGGAGATGTCTCCACGGTTGACGATTCCTGGAGCGACTGGCAGGGGCCGTTGAAGGATGCTTCCGGCAGCAAGTGCCTCAGCCCGGAGGCTCGATATATCCAGTGGAAAGCAGTTCTTAAGAGGAGCAAGGGGGGAGATTCTCCCTCTCTCGAGAAAGTCGCGATTTCATACATCCAGGCGAATCTGCCGCCAGAGGTCAAGAAGATAACGATTCACGAGGCAGGCGAGGACCCGGAGGACGTCGTCCGGTCGGCTAAGGCTTCGGGAGTCGAGGCGAATTATGAGAAGGTGAAGCTGCTGGACAGGTTCTCCGACATGCCGGAAACCAAGATGCTGCGGGCGATTACATGGCACGCGAGCGACGCAAACGGGGACGGCCTTTTTTATTCAGTCTTTCTGAAGCCCACGGACGGCAGCTGGCAATTGCTTACTGAGAAAACCAGGCTCACGTTCAGCGTGATTGACACGAGCGTTCTTGCTGACGGCAAGTATCTGGTCAAAGTCGAGGCGTGCGACGGGCTGAGCAACACTGCCTCGGAGCAGCTGTCCTCGGAGAAAGAGAGCGACGAGTTCACGATCGACAACGGCGCACCGGAGGTCAAGTTCAACCGGGTCAAGCGACTCTCGGATGGGACGTTCTTGGTCTCGGGCACGATCAGGGATAAGGTGAGCGACATTGCATCAGCGAAATTTGCTGTTGATCTCGGCCAGTTTCGGGTGCTGAGAGCGAAGGATGGCGTGTTCGACAGCAAGGAAGAGAGGTTCGAGGTCAGGACATCTGTCCTCAAGGGCACAGGGCACTTCATAGCGATTCGGGTTGAGGATACGTGTGGCAATGTCAAGGTTGCAAGAAAAGGGCTGATTAGGTAGTATATTAGTATAAGAGGCGGTCGGGGTCTGCCGAACGAGGAGCTGGAGCTGTGGGCGGATTTGGTGCCTTGTGTTAATCGCTGTTCACGCTGATTCCCCTCACGGGGGCTGTTCGGCGGTCGCGCTGTCGATAGGTAGGTTATGGGATGTTGAGAGCAAGAAGAGTTTTGCTTTTTCTGGTCGTGCTTGCCCTCTCCTGGGCGCTGCTCTCCTGCTCGTCGTTTTACAAGCAGACGGAGAAAGCCCCGCCAACTTCGTCGGTTCGGGGCTGCCAGTTCGCGAGCTGCTCAACTATCTCGCCTCATATAGCTAGCCTGGCTGAGGCTTATACTTTCTATTGCTATGGCGAGTTGTTTGGTCTTCAGGGCAAGTGCGATAAGTCCCTTCAGGAGTTTGAAAAGGCCAGCGCACGTCTTCCAGAGAGTGGATACATCAATTTCGAGGAGGGCCGCGTTCTCCTGGAGAGCGACAGGCTCAAGGATGCGATCGGCAGGCTTGATTCGGCCATTGCCAAGTCGCCGGAAATGGCCAGGGCCTATGTCCTGCGCGGCGACGCCAACAGAATGCTTTTCAACATTGCTGACGCCATTAGGGACTATCGGCGCGGGGCAGCGCTTGGCTTTGACGAGCCGACCCTCAGATTCACGATTGCCGAGCTGTTGAAGCTCGCCAGGGAGTACGACGAGGCGATTGTGGAGCTTAGGCGCCTGAAGGAGATAGAGCCCGGCTCGCTTCGTGCGGATTTCTCTTTGGGTGGGCTGTATATGACAATTGGGGAGCCGGCGAAGGCTGTCCCTTGCTTTGAAAGAGTAGTGGCCGCTCATCCTGAGGACACAAACACGGTCTCGCGGCTGTTGGAGGCATACCAGCAGTGCGGTCGGTTTGAGGATGCAATCGCGCTGGGCAGCAAGGTGGTCGCTCGCCTGCCCAACGACACTCTACTTAGGTTCTGTCTCGCCAACTGCATGGAGCGGGCAGGCAGAATCGGTGAGGCGATCAAGCAATTACAGCTTCTCATCAAGCTCGACCCTAGTTACGCGGCGGCGCTCAACTATCTAGGCTACATTTACATTGACAAGGGCTTGAAGATTCAGAAGGGCATCTCGCTGGTACGGGCGGCTCTCGCCATCGAGCCTAGCAACTCTGCTTTTCTCGACAGTCTTGGCTGGGGCCTTTACAAGCAGGGCAACACAAAAGAGGCGGTTGAGTATCTCGAAAGAGCGGTGGCCGGCCTGAAGGAGGCTAGCTCCGAGCCAGTTATATGTGGTCATCTCGCGCTCGCTTACCAGAAAAGTGGCAGGTCCGAAGATGCAGAAAAGTACTTCACCATCGTTGCCTCTGTCAAGTCAGGGGACCCGGCTGTCCAAAAACTGCTCAGGGAGTTCTCATCGTTGCTGGCGTTACCCAAGAAAAAAGATACGGCGAACAAGCCCGAAAATGTGTCTGTGCGATAGGTCGCGCGCTCGCCTGCTATTCCTTGCTCTCCTGCTTTCTTGCTCGTTTTGCACCACAGCATGCAGCCTCCTGGCTCGTCATGGACACGTCCGAATGCCGACAGCCGAGGCAACTTCAATTGTTGGGGACCTCATCTCTGCGCACGAGAACGTTACAACACTGCGCTCTTTCGCTAGATTGATGCTTATCTCGAAGGGCCACGCATACCGGGCCTCAGTGGCGGTCCTTCTCGAACGCCCCGACCGCTTCAGGATAGAGTTTCTGGGCCCTTTCAAACACCCTCGCCATGTCGTAGCGTTCGACGGCAAGCTCTTCAGCGAGATCGGCAAGAACAACGAGATAAGGCTCCAAGACGCACACGCATCCGGCGCCACGCTCTCCTTTCTGGGGCTGACGCCAGAGTGGGTGGTCGCGGCGGTCTTGGGCCTTCCACCGATCTCACGAGATTCCATCCTTGTCGAACAGGCGTTTCACGAAGGCAAGAACGAAGTCAGGATCGAGCTTAAAGATGAGACTGCGAAGATGATTCTTTGGGTGAAGCTGCGGGGTGGGAGGGCGGATGTGGAGAGGTTCACTTTTGTGTCAGGGGAGGGCGAACAGCCTGTTGTCGAGGGGTTCTACTCCGATTTCCAAGATGTGATTGGTCTGGATAAGACGCGATGCCGTCTTCCCCGCATCGTGGTCCTCAGGGTACCTGGCCGTCGCCAGTCGCTTCGCATGACGTTCTCTGGGCCCGATGTGAACGCCAATCTCGACCCCGCCTCATTCAGGATCGGGCCGTAGCCCCTTGTGTGCCTCAGTCTGTCTCTGCCGAGAGGGAACTGTCACATGCGGGCGTTAGGCCTTTTTTCCGGCGGGCTAGACAGTATGCTAGCGGTCGAGGCAATTCGGCGCCTCGGCCTCGATGTGGTGGCCGTCTCGTTCTCCTCTCCCTTCTTTGGCACGTCCTGGGCCCAAAGGGCCGCGGCCCAGCTCGGCGTCTCGCTTATGACCTTCGACGTTACGGACGAATACCTCGCGATGCTGCCTCATCCCAAGTATGGCTATGGCAAGAACATGAACCCCTGCATCGACTGCAAGGCGCTCATGCTCAGGCAGGCTGGGAAGCTGATGCAAGAGCTGGGCTGCGACTTCATCTTCTCCGGCGAGGTCCTTGGCCAGAGGCCGATGTCCCAGAACAGACAGTCGCTGCACATCGTGGCAAAGTTCTCGGGCTACGAGGATTACATCTTAAGGCCACTTTCGGCAAAACTCCTTCCTCCCATACTCGTTCAGAGGGAGCAGAAGCTCGACACTGCGAGGCTCTACGACATCTTCGGAAGAGGGCGGCAGAGGCAGATGCTGCTGGCCCAGGAGTTCGGTATCACGAGCTATCCCAGCCCCGCCGGGGGATGCAAGCTAACTGAGCCTAGCTACGCACGCCGCTTGAGACGCCTTTACGAGACCGACCCTGCCCCGTCAGTGCGACTCTTCAAGCTCTTGGGGCTTGGAAGACACGTGCGACTCGGTGACGCCACCACGCTCGTCGTCGGGAGAAGCGAGGCCGAGAACGATGCGATCGAGCGCTTGGCTGTCGCCGCGTCTGATGCCATTCTCAGGGTCTCAGGCTACGTCGGGCCGACAGGGCTTCTGACCGTTCCCTGTTCCCCCGATGAGATGCAGCAGGCCGCCGCCATCGTCGCTAGATACAGCGATGCTCCTCAGCATGACGAGGCCACGGTTCAAGTGGTTCAAGGAGGGGCAAGTTATGAGCTGGTCGTGGTTCCTATCGACCCGGACGAGGTCAGGAGCCTGTTGGTTTAGAGGCTGTCCAATAAGTCCGTGTGGAGTCGTAGGGGCGGTGCTTGCCCCGCCCTGTGTCCGGTTGGGCAAACATAAGGAGGGTGCAGCAAGCAGCACCCCTACACGACGTTGATGTCCTTTTATAGCCACATTTGGGACGTCAGGCCCGTCTCCTGCGGCGAATACGTCAAGGATGCCTCTTAATCAGCTTCTTTCTGCTTCCCAAGCTGCGCCTCGGCAATGCGGGCCTCATTGCTATCGGGGAAACGTTTCGAGACGTCCGTGAAGAACTTGGTGGCCTTTTCTTGCTGACCAAGCCGTCGGTAACACATCCCAAGCCTCAGAAGCGTCTCCGCAGTCCGGTCGCTCTTGAGGTACTTTTCAAGCAGGCCTTCGTATTCTTTGATCGCATTTTTGTATTGCTTGGTGGCAAACAACGACTCGCCGACCCAGTATTGGGCGTCGTCGGCCGCCGAACTATTCGGGTAGGCAGCGATATAGTTCCTAAACCCCATAATGGCCGATCGGTAGTTGCCGCTGTTGTAGTCCTTTCTGGCCGCCGCGAAAATGCGCTTTCGCGATCTATTCTTACTCTCCTTTGTGCCCTTTTTAGAGAGATTGCTGATCATGTCCTCCAGGTCCAGCACCGCCGCACGAAGCGACTTCTGCTGCTGGGACATGTCATCAAACGAAGCACAAAGCTCGTCAAGTCGCTGGGCAAGTTCCTTGAGGCTCTGTTTGGTCTCCGCGTCTCGAACTCGCGCCTGCCTAGACAGCTCCTCAACCTTTCTTTCCAGTAACTTCAGATCGTCTCGCAGCTGCTCCTGCTTCCGTTTGTTCTCAGTTGCAAGCAGGTTCGTCTCATCGGTCTTGGCGCTGAGTGCCTGCATCTTGCTGGTTGAGGCGCACGAGAACAGCCCGATCGACAGGGCGAACAGGGAGATGATCACCAGAAGGCCGCGCACAATTCTGCCGCCGCTCACGATGTCCCCTCAATGTTATCTGTGGCCAACCGCGTGTCCTAAAGGCCGCCGGTTCGGAACGTCATTTGCCTATGACCGCGAAGTGCGCCCGGCGATTCACGGCCCAGGCCGCCTCATCGTGGCCTGACACCAACGGTCTCTCCTCGCCGTAGCTGATCGTTCTTATGCGATGCGGCTCGATTCCCATGTCGATCAGGTAGTCTTTCGGCGCCTCGGCACGCCGCTCCCCCAACGCAAGGTTATACTCGTTGCTGCCTCGTTCATCGCAGTGGCCCTCGATGAGGATCGTGAGTTCGGGGCGATCGAACATGACGAAGGCGATTCGATTGAGAACCTGGCGAGACCTCGTGTTGAGGTTGGACCTATCAAAGTCGAAGTGTATATTCTCGAAGTTCATGCTCTCCGACTCGGTCGTCTCGGCCTGAACTGCGGCAGTCGGCCTGGTCTCCTTTAGTAGCGGCTCTTGAGTCGCTCGTTGTGTGGGCTGCAACTGGGTCTCTTCCTTCAAGTCCCTTGCAGCCTGTTCTTTGACCTTAGGGCCGCACCCGCAAAAGCACAGAAAAACTAGAAATAGTGCAACAGACATAACCAACAGACGTGTCATTAACCTCAGCATCTCAACACCCAATTCCCCGAAAGTTTATTGTCAAGCATAAGACGCCCTCCATCGTAGCGATAGCGCATGGCCAGGTCAAGTCTGGGATGGACCATCCCAAGAATCGGATTGACTGTGTGGGTGGCGGCCTTTTTGGAGTGCGGTGGCTTGACACCGCCTTCATTGGTGGTGGCTTGACACCACCCTCTGATAGAACATCTATCTTGAACCTGGAAGCCATCATCGACACAACCTCACCCTCCTTAACAGGGCGCAGGCCGCGTCAAGCCGCGGCCAGCCAAAGCGGCGTCGAGCCGCCGCACTCCCAAAGCTCGCTCGCTGTTTTCGCCAATTTGACTATTCGCGTGAAGGTCTCTTTCTTGACATTTTTGCAGCGAAGCCCTATACACGAGACGCTTTGAGGCGGTTCATAAGTAAGGTTTCAGCGATAATTGAGGCCTGAGAGAGCGATGAGCGAGAAAGCCGGCTACAAGGTCATAGAGGGGCGTTACGAGGTTCTGGCAGGGGGCTCAAGCGCTGTCTATAAGGTATTTGACAGGAACCTGGGGAGGGTTCTGGCCCTTAAGGAGCTCTTTCTCGACCAATCTATGGGCCCGGGCTCGGCCTGGCAGTTCAAACAGGAGTTCATGCTGACCTCTCGTCTCAAACAT
>CAZKNE010000048.1:0-9939 GCA_964554005.1 uncultured bacterium
GATACAGGCCCCGCATAATCTCCTTTCTGGACGATCTGGACGGGCTCAGAAAGGTCCCAGAGGGCTTTCCTGCGTGGGTTTCGGAGTATCTGGGGCGTCCCGTAAGCGAGATACCAGACCCATTCGAGTGCTGCGAGAGCTTCTCCAAGCACATGCACAAGCTGCTGCTAGAGATGGTCAATGACGCAGGCGCTAAGTGCGAATACCATTTCTCATCTGAGGAGTATGCCCGTGGCACGTTCAACGATGCGATCGAGACGGTTATGAATAACGTTGAGGTGCTCAAGCGGCTGGTCGTTCCGATGTTGTCCGATGAGGTCGGCGCGAGGTGGTTCCCCTTTTTCGCGAAATGCGAGAGCTGCGGCAAGCTCTACACGACGCGAGTGGTCTCGGTCAACATCGATAGTGAGACCGTCGATTACGTTTGCGACGGAGAGTTCGGGACAGTCCGCGGATGCGGGCACCACGGCACGACTTCCTATCTTAACGGGGCTGGCAAGCTGCCCTGGCGCGTCGATTGGCCCGCCAGGTGGTTCGCCCTGAACGTGGACTACGAGATCCATGGCAAGGACCTAATTGAATCGGCCTCGCTGGGCAAGCGCATCATGAACAGGGTGTTCATGAGGCCGCCGATTCTGACGATGGCCTATGAGCTGTTTCTGGACGCTGATGGCAAGAAAATCTCGAAATCAAAGGGCTTCGCGATAGACCCTACGCTCTGGCTCAAGTACGGCACACGAGATTCACTGCACCTAATGCTATACAAGAAGCCAAAGCAGGCCAAGCGGCTCGACATATCGCGCATGCCGAGCTACGTGAACGAGGCGTTTGAGATGTCCGCCGATTACTACAAGCGGCGAGATGAGTTCGGGCAGCCCGACAAGCGCCACCCCTACGAGGTTCTGACGCTGCTGTCGCCGCCAGATTCAGACCCTGGGAGGATGGATTTCGCGACGCTCTGCAACCTCGTTGCCGCGCTTGGTGAACGGAACCCCGATGTTATCAAGAGATACGCCCTTAAGCTCGCCGAGCAGGCGCATGTAGAGGATTCGGGTTATGATGTTCGGTCTGTTGGTTCAGGATTTGTTGACGAGCTCGTCCAAAAGGCAATCATGTTCGCCGACGATATCCTTGCCACTCAGCGCGCTTATGAAGTTGAGCTGTCAGATACTGAGCTTCAAGCGGTCAGGTCATTTGTGGACTACCTGAGGTCTGGTGAGTTCACTGGGGAGGAGATTCAGACCACGGTGTTCAACCTAGCAAGGGAACCTGCAATCTCGCAGCCCAGGATGTTCCAGATTCTTTACACACTGATATTGAATCAGCGGCAGGGGCCTCGGCTGGGGCAGTTCATCCCAATTCTGGGTCAGAACAGGACCGCTGATAGGATCGAGGCATCTCTAGCGAAGCTTGGGAGGCGAGATTGAACAAGGCTAACGCGGCATTTAGCACTGGGAGCCTCAACTTGAGCGAGGTATTTGTCGGCCTGGCGGTTTTTGCCGCCTTCCTTCTCGCGGCTCTATTGGTCTTGCTCTTCATCTCTCGGGGCGCATCGCGGCTGGCCAAGAGGTCGAAGACCGAGCTCGATGACAAGATAGTTCAGGCCTTGAAGCTGCCAACGTTCGCCCTAATCCTAGTTGCGGGTCTTTATTCTGCCGCCCTCTGTATCCCATCGATCGGTGAGTATCTGATCTACGTTCGTAAGGCTTGCGGCGTGATTGCGACCCTCATTGGGGCGCTCTTAGCAAGCAGAATCGTCAACATCATCGCCGGCTGGTACTCGAAGAGATTATCACGGAAGGAAAAGGAGAACGTCAGCAGAAAAATCGTCCGAACCACACGCAACGTGGTCAAGGTGCTGGTCTGGACAGTTGCGCTGTTTCTGCTTCTCGACATATCAGAGATAAACATCGGCCCGCTGGCAACCAGCCTCGGCATAAGCGGTATCATTATGGCCATCGCACTTCAGAGCGTCTTGGCGGACCTTATGACCTCGTTCACGATCTACCTCGACAGGCCGTTTGAGCCGGGCGATTACGTCTATATTGGCGATCTCAAGGGGACGATCAAGAAGGTGGGCTTTTACAGCACACGGCTAAAGGCGCTGCAAGGCGAGGAGATCGTTATCTCTAACAAGGAGCTCAGGAGCAAGACCGTCCAGAACTTCAAGAGAATGGCCAGGCGGCGTGTGGTGTTCGAGATAGGTGTAACGTACGACACGCCGGCTCAGAAACTTAGGGACATCCCCGAGAAGATTAAAACACTCATCAACAAGGTCCCACTGGCGAGTGCAGATAGGGTCCACTTCTACAAGTTTGGCCCATACAGCCTGGACTTTGAGATCGTCTATTACATCGACACCAATGATTACACGACCTACATGAACATCCAGCAGCAAATAAACCTCGCCATCGTGGAGCTGTTCGAGCAAGAGGGCATTGAGTTCGCATACCCCACCCAGACGCTGATCGTCGAGAAGCCCACGGACGCGTAGTCGCCGAGCATACTACATGAAGAATGCCGGGCGAGATTTTCCAGCCTTTTACCGTCAGTTCGGACCTGAGATAGTTGACGGGCAATTGCGCTTGACGTTTTGCGCCTCGAGCAATAGATTCCTTGCCCTGAACTAAGGACAGCTCGGGTTCAAGCGGCCGGGGTGGCGGAACAGGTAGACGCACAGGACTCAAAATCCTGCGGTGCTTGGCACCGTGGGGGTTCGATTCCCCCCCCCGGCATAATCACTACTAAAAAAAGGGCGCCCGTGTCGAGGGCGCCCCAGAATTATTCTCCTACCCGCCGAAGGCGAGCTATCGTTATTTCGGAACCGTGTTGGCGTACTCTCTTCTCAGCTCCTGTATCAGACCGTTAACGGCGTTCTTGGTGTCCGCCAGCTGCTTCAGTGTTGCCTCGTTTTTGGTCATTCCGGCGAGGCTGTCCATCTGCACAAGCGTCATCTGAAGGTCTTTTATCTGCTCGTTGAAGAAAGTGTTCAGGACTTTCTTATCCGCCGTCTTGATCTTTGCATTCAGATCGATTCTCATCTTGGCGACTGATTTATCTGTTGCCCTAACTCTCTGATCGACATTCTGCCTCAGCGTGGCAATAGCATTCTGCGTAGCCGCGTTGTGCCCCCAAACGCTCACCCACATGACAATAGAGATGATCGAGAGAATGAGGGCAAGCCAAGCGATACCTCTTCCGGTTTTGACTCTCGCCGGCGGCCGATATGCACTCTTGACCGCTGGTCTCGGCGGGACCTTTGGAGGTTCTTTTCTCTCCGGAGCCTTTTTGAGCTCCGGCCTGAGCGATGGCTTCGCGGGCGCGGCCCCCTTCTTAGCTGCCTCGATGACGGGCTTGCCAGTAAGAAGATACACATCGCTGACCTTCTTGAGCACTCCCGAGTCTAGATGAGGCTTTAGCGCTGCCGCCAACTTCTGACGTGTATGTTTGGTCTTGGCAGCTATGTCCGCGATCTTCATCCCCTTTGGTGTGGTCTTCAAGAGAGTGAGCACGTCCTTAAAGACCTTCTCCCGCTCCATCGCTGCCGCGACAAACTCGGCATCCTTGCTGCGATAGACGACCCTGTCCCTGACCTCAACCTTCTTGATCTCTCCTTTTTTGAGAAGGCCCGACGCAATGAACGTCAGCTTAGAGGTCGAAATCCGCAGCTGCTCGGCCAGGTCAACTGCCCGGAGCCCTTCAGGTGTTTTCTTCAGCTTCTCCAAAAGCGCTGCTTGCAGATTCTTTGCCTCGACAGGGGTTACATGTGCCTTCTTCTTGCCAGCAAGTTTTGAAGTGGCACCCTTGGCGAGGTTTGCCGGCGTCTTGGCGTCCATTGACGAAGCGCCAGCCACCGCTGGCCTCTCGGGACCCGCTGGGCTACTCTTCACGGTGTCCCCAGGCTTACTCGTCGGCGCACCAGGTTTCTCGGCTGGCTTTGGCGGCATTGCGCTCTTCTGATCGAACGGTTTTGAGTCCATAGGCCTTCCTCCTAATTAGGTTATCAAGTCCTTACAACCCCATACTAATCGTGTAGGGTCTTCGGAATCTTAATTGGCGGGTCTTGCGAGGTCAAGCGGAATCTCTCCCCACACAATCATCACGTTGATTGTGATTGACCTCGCTAAGACCGCTGGTCTTGCGTTTTCAATCAGCCATTGTTGAGACCGCGTGGGTCAAGCCCTGGCTGACCCGTGCGGGGGCATTTTCTTGCTCAAGAAGTCCGCAACAACCCCGGCCGCCCTCTTGGACGCTCCGCACTCACCCAACAGGCTCGTTACCCTCTTCAGCTCATCTCTCTGCTGTTTGCGCAGCCCGGCATCTTTTAGCAGCGAGGCGAGCTCACGTCCTAGTCCCTGCGGCGTGAGGTCGGACTGTATCAGTTCCGGCACGACCCTCTTGCCGGCAATTATGTTTGGAAGCGCAACGTGATCGACTCTGATGAGAAGCTTTCCGACCAGATAGGTGAGGAACGAGACCTTATAGGCAACTATCATCGGAACGCCAAGGATGGCGGCCTCAAGCGTCGCCGTCCCGGAAGCCACAAGCGCCGCGTCCGAGGCGCTGAGCGCATCGTAGGTCTGACCCCGGACGACGACTACATCTGGGTAGCCACTCACAATTTGTGCCACAAGTTTGGGGTCAATCGTTTTGGCCAGCGCAAGTATTATCTGCAGCGGCTTGGAGTCGAGCAGGGATGAGGCGGACCTGGTCGCCTCGAGAAAGACTGGCAGCAGCCTCTCGATCTCGCTGGTCCGGCTGCCGGGCAGCAGGGCGACCACAGGGTTGCCCTGATCGAGGCGCACGCGGTCAAGAAACGCGTCCTTGTCCAGCGTGGGTTTCACTGTGTCCAGAAGCGGGTGCCCAACGAACCTCACATCCACCCCCGCCCGCTCGTAAAGCTCCTTCTCAAATTGGAACAGAACCAACATCTCGTCCACCAGCCGCGCGATTCTTCTGACCCGCCCGCGTCGCCACGCCCAAACCTGCGGGCTGATGTAGTAAAGGACGGGAATCTTGTGCTTGCGCGCCCGTGCGGCGAGCCTTAGGTTAAAGTCGGGATAGTCAACGAAGATGGCTGCCGCTATCTCGCCTGACCGCATGAGCCTCGTGGCCTGCCTGTAGGCTGCAAGTATCCGGCTCAATTGCTTAAGCACTTCTGAGACACCCACCACGCCCAGCTCCCTAACGTCAGCGAACAGCTCGACACCCTGAGCACGCATGTTCTCGCCGCCTACCCCGACAAACCCGAGGTCCGGCCGAAGAGATTTCAGCTCCTTGATCAACGAGGCGCAGTGCAGGTCGCTCGATGCTTCCCCGGCAACGACCAGAACTCTCCTGCGGCGAGCTTCGGGCCGGTGTAGCCGGATGCTACCCATTGCTACCAGTGAAGAGGAGTCTGAAATGTTGGTCTATGGAGTCCTTGATCGCGAATGCCCAGGTGAGCGCGCGGAGGCCATCAGCGCCAGAGACAACTGCGGGGCTCTTGCTCTCGATTGAGTGAACGAACGCACTAAGCTCCGCCTGAAGCGGCTCAAAATCCACTACCCGAACGGACTGCCTCTTGATATAGCGGGCGATCGTTAGCACCGTGAATGGCTTCTTATGGTCGGGCTCCCCCTGCTTGTGAAACATCTTGACCCTGTGGGAAAGAAGGTTGACCGATATGTATGTGTCGGGCTGGAAGAATCTGATCTTCCGCATTTTCGAGACGCTTATCCTGCTGGCCACAAGGTTCGCGACAGCGCCGTTCGGGAACTCAAGCCGAGCATTTGCAATATCGACATTGTCCGACAGGACCGGCACGCCAACGGCGGAGATAGACGATGGGTCGGCGCTGAAGCAGCTGGCGACGAGGTCGATGTCATGGATCATCAGGTCGAGGATGACGTCAACGTCAAGGCCCCGGCCCGCGGACCGCGTCAGCCTGTGCGTCTCAATGAACCGCGGCCCGTGGATGAACTTGCTGACGGCCACAAACGCTGGGTTGAACCGCTCGGAGTGCCCTACCTGGAGCAGCGCCCCGGAAGCATCCGCAAGCCTCACCATATCCCGCCCGGCCTCGAGAGTGTCGGCGATCGGTTTCTCCACGAGAACCGCCCGACGGAGGTTCAGGCATTGGCTTGCGACCTCAAGGTGCGTCCGTGTAGGGGTCGCCACGACCACCGCATCTGCCGCCTCAGCTAGCTCCTCAGTGGACCTGAAAGTGCGGCAGTGGCATTTCTTGGCGGTTTTTTGCTGGGCAGCCTCGTCAATATCGTGGACACCCAAGAGCTCCACGTCAGGCATCTCGCTGAGAATCCTTGCATGACGGGAGCCAAGATACCCCACACCAACCACACCGATTTTTAGCTTGGACATGTCAAGCCCCAACCCTCTGCCGATGGGTGTCTATGCTCAAGCGTGCCGACACCACCGTATCTTGCCCCTCCAGGAACAAGGCCTCGTGCGAGCCTACCGGCGCCCCCGACCCGCACGCACAAAACCTGACGCCCAACATGCACACACTACTCTGAACACAGGCCGCGTCTCGAGCGCCCAATGAAGTCAATAATATGCCTTGCCTCCGCGAACCCGCCGAACTCCGCCTCAATCCGGGCGAGCGCATCTCGTCGCTTGAGGTCGGCTCTGAATAGGAGACGGTATATCTCCTTGAGCATTGCTATCTTCTCGGACGAGAACCCCGCACGGCGCAGGCCGACAATGTTGGGCCCGAAATTCCTCGCGCGGACGCCCGCTACTTGTGTGTATGGCAGAATATCTCTGTCCACGGCGGAACAACCGCCCGTCATCGAGTACGTCCCGATCTGCACGAACTGATGCACGCCGACCAGCCCTCCAACCACTGCGTAATCCTCGATGACGATATGCCCGGCCAGTGAGGCCGCGTTCGCCAAGACCGTGTGGTCGCCAATGGTGCAATCGTGGGCGACGTGGCTGTAAGCCATGAGAAGGTTGTTGTTGCCGATGCGTGTTACGCCACCCCCGCCCTTCGTCCCGCGATGGACAGTTGTGAATTCCCGAATGATGTTGTTATCGCCGATCACGACCGATGTCTTCTCACCTTTGAACTTCAAGTCCTGCGGCACGACTCCAATGATCACGTAGGGGAATATCTGGCAGCCCTGGCCGATCGTTGTGTCGCCGGTTATGAACGCCCCCATCTGGACCGATGTGCCGGGGCCTATCTTGACCCCGTCGTCAATGACACAGTGCGGCCCGACGACAACATCGCTGGCGATCTCGGCCCCAGAGGAGACTATCGCCGTCTCATGGGCTCTCAATTACTTGCCCCTTTCAACCACAGCTGTGCTCATTACCACCTCGGCTGCGACCTTCCCCTCGACCGTTGCCTTGCCCTTCATCTTGAAGTAGCTCCCCCGCTGCGCGATCTTTGTCACCTCAAGTGTCAGCTGGTCCCCCGGAACAACCGGCCGGCGAAACTTGGCGTTATCGATCGTCATAAAGACAAGCAGCTTGTTCTCGATGTCATCCAGCATGTTCATCAGGAGCACCCCGCCGGTCTGAGCGAGCGACTCTACGAGCAAGACGCCCGGCATGATCATCTGTTCAGGGAAATGCCCCTGAAAAAACCACTCGTTCACCGAGACATTCTTAAGCCCCATGACGGTGCCCTGCTCAACGTCCATCTCGAGTATCCTGTCAACCAACAGAAACGGAAATCGATGTGGCAAGAAGCGCATGATCCCCTGCACGTCCAATACTTGTTCCACTTGCAACACCTCACACCTGTTTGTTAAGATTCCGACTGGTCAAGACGTTCGGTGAGCATCGTGACCTGCTTTTTCAGCTCTTTGACTTCACTCATCAGGTTGGGCAGCCTCATGATTCCCGCAACCTGCCTACGCCACACATCGATGGGAACCGCAGGTATCCCGCCGACCACCGATCCCTCCGGGAGGTCTCGCGGGATGCCAGTCTTGCTCGCCGCAATCACGTTATCGCCTATCGATATGTGCCCCGCGACACCAACTTGACCCGCAAGGGTGCAATTGTTCCCGATACTGGTGCTCCCGGCTATCCCTACCTGGGCAATCAACAACGTGTTCTTTCCGACCGTAACGTTGTGCGCCACGTGAACCAGGTTGTCTATCTTACAGCCCGAACCGATCGTCGTGCTCCCGAAAGTGGCCCTATCAATAGCAACAGCCGCCCCCACCTCCACATCATCTCCTATCACGACGTTGCCGATCTGCGGTATCTTCACATGCCGACCCTTGTCTTTGATGAACCCATACCCGTCGCTGCCGATAACTACCCCCGAGTGCATGATGCACCTCTCGCCGATTATCGTGTCGTCGAGTATCGAGACCTGCGGTTTGATGACCGTTCCACGACCTATCTCAACGTTTCGGCCGACATAGACCTGTGGGTAAATAACGCAGTCCGGGCCTATCGAGGCGCCCGCCTCAACACAGCAGAACGCGCCGACAGCTGCGCTGCTCGCTACCCGGGCCTCTTGGCTGACATCTGCATTTTGGGAGATGCCCGGTTCAGGTCTGAACGTCGGATGGAAGATGTTCACAAGCTTCACGAAGGACAGATAAGGATTTCGGGAGACTATGTGCGGCAGTCGGCACCCCTCAAAACCCTCAAAGAGGATAACCGCGCTCGCCTGGGTTTTATCAAGCAGGGGCAAGCGCTTGCGGTCCATTACGAACGACATATCTCCATCGCCCGCGGTCTCAATTGCCGAGACGCCGGTAATGACGAGATCGGCAGGCCCTGAGCATTCAAGCCGCAGCCTCTCTGCAATCTCTCCAAGCGTCAGCTGCACCTTATTTTCTCCTATCTTGTTGTCTTTGCCTTGAGCATTCGCCGATCTGGACATGACCATCAAGAAACCACCAATCCGCTAAACAGTGTCCCCTAATCACCAGCCGGGCTTGGGGAAGAACTGCCGCCAGCGGGAGCTGATTTTGCTGCGCTGTTGTCCGGGACCTTTTTTACCCACTCGGCCTCAAAAGCCGAAATGACCTCGGCACTGACATCTATGATGCCGCTAGAGTACACCATGCTTGGCGGGGAGTTCATGAGCACCAGGTCGTAGCCCTTCTGTTTGGCAATGCTCTCGATGACCGACTTAATCTGTTGCGTCAGGGAGCTCATCATCTCCGCCTGCTTGTTCTGCAACTCCTTGTTGGTATCATCCACCATGAACTTCAGGTCGAGCCTCTCCTTCTCGAAGCTTCGCTGTTTATCCCTTCTTTCAGCCTCACTAAGGGCCATAAACCCTGGCAACGACAGCTCCTTCTCGAGCTGTTTCAGCTCAGCTGTTTTCTCATCAAGCTTTGTCCTCATCTTTGCCACATGTTCCTTGAACTTGACCTGCGCAGCCCTGCCAGGAAGGCTGTTCATCAAAATAGCCTTCAGATCGACCGTCACGATGACCTGCTGGGGAGCATTCGGCGAGTATGCGACAGAGCTGCCAAAAGCCATCAGGCACAGACCAATGCCTATCCCAGTTGTGATTGCGCCAGACCTTCTCGTCGTCATTTGCCGCCCTGCCCTGCCGTTGTCTCGGTTATCTTGTCTATTCGCTTGATCATTTCGTCTGTCAGGTTGAAGCGCGGGTTCCCATATAGAACAACCCCAAGTCGCTCGAGGATGATCGAGTATCCAAAGTCCTTTGCTATCTCGGCCGCGGTCTGCCCAACCAACTTCTGGATTCTTTGCGAGTTTTTCTTGTTCAACGCATCCGCCTCGTCGTAGGCTTCGGAGACGAACATGTCCAGGTCTGCCTTCTTGTTTCTCTGTTCACGCTTTAGCTTTGCACGGGCCTCGTTGGTCAGGGGGAGCGCCTCATTGGCGATTTTATCGCTCAGCGCCTTAAGTTCTTCCTCGCGGCGGTCGATTTCAGCCTGCTTTTTGTTCTGTAATTCCTTTAGTTGTTGATGAGCTCGCTTACCAGTCTGCGTT
>CAZKNE010000049.1:0-6183 GCA_964554005.1 uncultured bacterium
CTGCCGCGACAGGCACCTTTTGACGTTGGAAGATTGTTCCTGAAGCTTCTGCTCAAGCGACCTTCTTATGCTACCTAGATACTTGACTAGCGCCATGTTCTTACGGAGGTTGCCATCCCGCGCGACAGCCATTCCCATCTGTTTGCCGACGGCGCTCGCGTAAGTGAGGTGCCGCTTGTCGAACCAGGCCACCTTGTGGTGATGGGAAACATAGAGGACCCCAAGCAGCGACTCCTCCGTCCATATCGGGACCACGAGCGCAGAGTGAATGCGGAGCTTGCTCACGCTCTCTGATGACGAGAAACGCACGTCAGCCATCGCATCATCCGTCAGGACCGAGACCCCTTCCTTGACCACCGTCTCGGCAAGAGACTTACTTATCGTGGCCTTCCCCGGAACCAACGAGCAACTGTAAAGAGGCACCAGCCGTTTCGTCTTCTCATCTATAAGGAGGATGTACCCAAACTCGCCCTTGACGTGCTCAACCACCCGCTCCAGTGCAGCCTGAAGCTTGACCGCAATGTCGCTCTCGGAGGCCAGCGTGTTCGAGATGGCGAACAGCGACCTCATCGAATCATATTGCTGCCTAATCGCCTCGGCCTTCGGCCCCTGCCGAGAGCCCAGAAGGTCCTCAATGGGGAATAGATTCTCGCTCCCGAATTGGCTCATAAGCTCTTGGGGCGTGCGCACGAACATCCTCATACCCGAGAGCGGAGAGCTCGTCCCATTCTGCTGCCCTCTATCACGTCCCCCAGACCGCTTCTCTCGCAACCTCAAGGACTGTGCACCGAGCGAGATCAGGTCATCGGCCGCCAGCCGCTTCTCCATAACCGGCTCACCATTAACAAACGTCCCATTCCGGCTGCCCAGGTCTCTGATCTCGATCGTCCCTGCCTCGTTGTTAATCATCGCATGCTGCCGGGACACGCTGGGATGCCGTATCCTCATATCGACGTTGCTGCCGCGGCCCAGGACGAAGGAGCCGTTCAGAAGATCATAATGAATGATGTCGCCCTTTTGGTCCTCAAGGACGAGCTCGAAGTCAGCTATATCAGTTCCCATAGAAGGACTTCATCACTTGTAGCCGGCTGTTATCGCCGAGAGTTATGAGGCCGCACGCTCCAACTCCGGGCTTGTCCGACTTGACGCTCAAAACAGCTAATCCAGGCCCGAACGAATGGCCCAGAGGGATGACCTGCATCCCACCCGGCGAAAGCCGCTGCGCAAGCGAACCCACACGGCCGCCATCGGGACCCGTCGCCACTATGTCTATATTCATAGCGTCCTGCACTGAAGAATTGTTCGATAGCACCAAAAGCGATTCGGCCTCGACGTCAACATAATAGAAGTGCAAATCGACACTTTTCGCCTTCTCTGGTATTAGATCAATCGAACAAAAACCTAGCGAGTTTAGGTCAACCAGAAACGCGGAGAAGTTTAAATCGCTCAACTTAGAACAGGAAAATGTGGCAGACCAAAGCCCGACTCCGGCCTCAGCGCCGCTAGAAAAAACGGTAAACCCTCGCGATTCGACGATTGCTGATGAGAGACGTTTCCTGCCATCCTGAGAGCTGAACTCCACTTGAATCGGCCTGGGACCGTCGCTCCTATTCTGAATGACCATTATGGTGTCCAGGCGCCCGTCTGACGATGAGAAAACGAGCGGAATTATCGCCCTTTGCATCTCGGCGGCCGACGCACGGCACCCGGTTACCGCCACATCATCCAAGTAAAGGCCGCTGTATGCGTCCGAGCCGTTGGCCAGAAGCGAGAAGCGAACGCGGACGTCGCGGCGATCGTCCGCCCACCTCGAGATATCGAGCAATACAGGATGCCACTGAGTATCACAGGTCTCGTCCAGGCTCTGCCAGACGCCATGCCACTCCCCATCAGCCAGAACGGACACTGCGACTCGATACTGCTCCGCCGGACCAACGTTCATCCACCTCTTAAACGAAAGCGCCGTGCAGGAGAACCCCTCGCAAGAGAACGCCGGCGAGGTCAGGAAGAACCGCTCATCCGGGCCCGAAACGTCGCCCGATAGGTCTGTCCCGTAAACTTTCCGACCCGAGCAGGCCAGGTCTGGCCCCGGGCCACCGTTGACAGTGCCACCGCGGCCCTGCGGCACGCCTCGCTCCCAAGCACCGCTCGCCTCGAAGCCCCCATCCTCCTCGAAATCCCACGACGCCACGGTCTCAGTCATGTCGAGGCCGATCGGCACCTTGACCTGAGCCTGTCGGTGAAACCCCTGAGCCTCAACATCGATAGTAAGCGGCACGACCTCGGGCAGCTCTTCTCCCCAAACAGCGACCGCATCAAAACTGCACTCCCCATCTGAAAGACGAGCCAACGGGTCCATGCCCTCGAAGTAGATAGTTGGTGAGACGATCGATACGAGCGGCGAATCGCTGACGCACGAGACCGCAACGGGGCCGGTCTGTTTGACCGAAAGCGACTGTAGCGAGAGCTCGAGCGTGAAGCTCTCGCCAGCGCGGATGATGCCGTCAGGTTCCTCCTCGAAAATTGCAGATTGTAGGATGTCTATCCAGGGGCCGGATGCGCTAATGGCCTGAATGCAGCTTTGTAGGTTCTCCTGGCATAGCTCCCCTATCCTATCCTCGGCCTCATAAAAGGCGTCTCCGACCTCAAAGGTCAGTCCGAACGCCCTGTTATCGAGGCCCAGTCCCGCATAGTTCCAGTCGTCGAACTCACCGTTGGCTGGAGAACAGTCGTGGACCGCAGTGTCCCCATACGTGTAGCCGCTTTGTGAGGAGATGATGCTGGCAAACCTCGCCTGAAGCAAGTGGTCTGGCGAACGCTCGTCGCAATAGGACCAGGGATAGTAGATGATCTCCCCGAAGCTGTGAAACGATAGCGAGACATCGTAGTCCATCTCATCCCTCAGCGACCTCATCGCCTGTGTTTCTGGCTCAGAAAACGGGCCAACACCGCGATATGTCTCGGCCGATGTTCTGGGCGACGACCCGATGTCGTCACAGCCCCACATGTAGCTATAATTGCGGTTGAGGTCCACTCCGAACGTCCCATCGAGGTTGTCCCGCATGTTCTTCCGCCAGTCCGAGCCGTTCTCGACGTGGACGTGCCCGTCAGGGTTGAGCATTGGCACGAAAACGACGCGTCTGTGGTTCAGCAGGTAGGTGACGTCGGGGTCTGTTCCATATTGCTCGAGCAGGTAGTTGAGCGCGTAGAGGACGACCTCGGTCGAGATGATCTCCCGAGCATGGTGAAGCCCGACTAGTAGGCACGTGCCCAACGAACTGTCCTCAGGCTCCGCGCCCGACACAATTGCGGCGAGCAGCTCTCTTTGCTGAATGCTCTTCCCAATTGATTGCACCACCATCAGCTCTGGATACTGAGATCCAAGCCGCACGAGCTCCTCTTTAGTCTCCTCATAAGTATGATACTTGCCCATGTCCGAGCCGAGCGACCTGAGATTGCGCGTCAGGTCATCATCAAGGACGAGGAACGGCACGCCGGCGGCAGTGAGCAGTTTAAGACCTTCATCACTGACTATCACGACGGGCCACGAGTGGAAGCGAGGGCCGGCGAGCTCAATGGACGCCTGGTCGATGCCATAAAGCCCCGCGAGCTCTTCTGGGGAAGCTGCCAGAACCATCTTGCGGGCGCTCTGCGCAGCCTCAATTGGCCATGCGAGAAACCCAGTGACGGCAAGGATGGCCCAAAACGCCACCAAGACCAGCCGAAGTCGATAAGTGTGAAACGTCTTCAACAGCCTAACCAAACATGCTCAGCAACATGGACTACCTCCTAGCACAACACCACCGGCGAGTATAGCTGATAACAGAAAAATCATCCATACCACGGGACTGGGAAGCCTGCCGGGCACAAGCGGCGATAAACTGTCGTCGCCAGCCGTAACCCTTCAAGCACCACAATAGGTCAAGCGCCGACACAAAGTCCCATCGGAGGCGGACTGTCGGGTTCCGTGCGATTGTTGACAGGCCGCAGCCGATGCCGCATCATCAGGAGGGTAATTTGTGGAACATGCGTACACTTATAGACGTGTACTCGCGGGGAGTCTGGATGTGAGTATATCCCGGAAGGATTTTCTCAAGGCGTCGCTTGCGTGTGCAGCTTGCGCTGTTGTAACACCGACATTGGCGAAGTCTCAGGGGCTTTTTCGCGGGTCTAGCCCCTCAGCCGGCAACCTCACAAAACACAAGGCTCTGAATTACACGAAGCTCAAGGGGAAGATGGTCCACTGTGACCTCTGCCCACGAGGCTGCGTAGTGCCGGACGGCGGACGGGGCTACTGTAGGGTAAGGGAGAACGATGGCGGCGATTACTACCTGATCGTCTATGGCCGCCCGTGCACGGCGCACGTTGACCCAATCGAGAAGAAGCCTTTTTACCATTACTTGCCCGGAACATCTGCTTTTTCACTCGCCGCCGCTGGGTGCAACATGCAGTGCAAGTTCTGCCAGAACTGGCAGATATCACAACCCAAGCCCGAGGAGCTCGAGAACTTCGCGCTTTCACCTCAGGAGTGTGTGTCCACCGCGAAGAGAGCCGGCTGCCCGACGATCGCGCTCACCTACACTGAGCCGATCGTCTATTACGAATACACGCTAGACATAGCGAAGGCCTCGCCAGCGGCGAACATTGGAACGGTGATGGTCTCGGCGGGCTACATAAAGACGAAACCGCTCGAGGACCTTCTTGGGCACCTATCTGCCATCAAGATCGACCTGAAGTCCTTCAGCGACGATTACTACCGAAAGGTCTGCGACACGACGCTTGCGCCTGTCCTGGACACGCTCAAGACGATCAAGGCATCGGGGGTATGGTTTGAGATCGTCAACCTTGTCCTCCCGACGCTGAACGATTCGGACAAGGAACACAAGCAGATGTTCGAGTGGATAATCAAGAACCTGGGGGACTCGGTGCCGGTGCATCTTACGCGATTTTATCCGATGTATCAGATGCGGAATCTCCCGCCAACCCCGAAGAGCACGCTGCAAAGGCTGCACAAGCTCGCAAAGGACGTCGGCCTAAAGTTCCCCTATATTGGGAATGTGCCCGGCGACCCAGCGTCAAACACCTACTGCCCGAAGTGCGGAAAACTGTTGATAAGACGAAGGGGATTTGCGATACATAACGTCGGTATAGTTAATTCGAGGTGCAAGTTCTGCGGCAAGCCTATTCCGGGGAAGTGGTCTTTGAAGCAAGCACAGCAGGAGAAGGTCAAAGTTGGCTGATTTTAAGAAACCCTACCTGGAGAGAGTTCTAAAGCCGCTCTTTTCGGCGCTGGGTCAACCAAAAGCTGCCGACCTGCTTTTCGAGAGCTTCGAGGAGCTGGGACTCTCGCCCTTTACGCTCGATGCATCCGGATATCACGAGCTCGTGGTGTCGCTTTACGGTCGCCTCGCGGAAGATAGACTCATCGATAGTAAAACGCTCAAGCGACTCAGCAGCAACTGGGACCTCGACAAGGTTCCCGAATCGGAGGTCTTGGGCGGTGAATCAGACAGTATGGGGCGCACGGTCGTCCTTCCTGCCGATCCGAAATCGATGTGCGAGACCGTTTCTGGTGCTGTTCTCAAAGGCGCGTTGGCCAAGTTTCAGGTATCAGACCAGTCAAACGAGATGCAGAGGAGCGTTTCGCACGCCATGGGTCTCGTGACGAACTCGATCTCGAAGCTGAAAGATGCATCGACGGACC
Source organism: uncultured bacterium (assembly GCA_964554005.1). GTDB lineage: Bacteria > B130-G9 > B130-G9 > B130-G9 > B130-G9 > B130-G9. The sequence continues at coordinate 5,705 of CAZKNE010000049.1, forward strand.
TTTATTCGCACCAGACGGGCGCTTTTCTCGCCGCTCAACTTGAGCGATACGAGCGGATGACCGCGTTCAGCAGGCAGATTAATACAGTAGATATGCAACGCCTAAGGGAGAAGATAAAGCTTCTGCCGGACGTGCTGGCTGTTGACAACGTGGCGATGTTTGTGGCGGATGAAAGTGGAGCGTTTGAGCCGTTCTACATCAGCATGGAAGATGTTGCGGAAGATTTCAGCGTGGGGCTACTTCTCGCCTCGCTTGCTGAGGAGGCCGGCAAGAGGCGCGGGGTGGTATCTGGTTTTGAGGAGGCGTTGGCCGACATCTACCACGACTCGATCGCTTCCGCAGGCTTCTCGCCGTTTTGGGTGGCCTTTCCGCTACTTGTTGAGGACACTTTTCTTGGCGCGGTGATCGTGTTCGGCGAGTCGAGCGACATCTATACAGAGGACGAGACGAATGCGATCATGCGGGTCTGCAACCACCTC
>CAZKNE010000049.1:6193-9845 GCA_964554005.1 uncultured bacterium
TCACTACAAGAGTGTTAAGAACCTAGAGGAACGGCTTGACAGCGAGCTGCGTGGCGTAGGCACTGTGCAGAAGAGGCTTTTGCCTGAGGTGCTGCCTCAGCTTCCTGGCTGCGAGGTATGGGCCTTCTATCAGCCTTCCGGAAGAGCCAGCGGAGACTACTACGACGTCGTGAAAACACCGGAAGGCACGCTCTCGTTCATCGTGGCGGACGTGTCCGGACATGGAGCGCCGGCCGCCGTCGTAATGGCAATGAGCAAGACCGCTTTCAGGCTTCTTCTGTCCCAGGGAACGTCCATCGAGCGCATGTTTCCCAAGTTCAATGACTACCTCTGCGATAACCTCAGTGCTGACATGTTTGTTACGGCAATGGGTGGCAGTATCGACGTCGCGGCTGGCCTGCTGCAATATATCTCCGCTGGACACTGCCCTGCCATACTCTCGCGAGCAAAGACCGGCGAGTGCGCGGTATTGGGTGAGCACGGGATACTACTTGGTGTCCTCCCCGGTCAGGAGTTCCCTCCGACTTCTGTCCGAATCGACAAGGGCGACAAGCTCATCATCTACACTGACGGGATTACTGAGGCAAAAAGCGATCTCAACGATGAGTTCGGCCAAGAACGGCTGATCGAGGCCATCAAAAAAACCTCCGCCTCCGCCTCGTCCGCGGAAGAGATGGCCAATAACATCATCGGCGCGGTAACCAAGCATACGAGTGGGCTCGCGCCGAACGACGACATGACGCTGCTCATCTTCTCTTTCTAAGACTCCGGTCGCAGCACCAGTGCCGCATACGCAGGACAGCTTCGTCAACAAAACCACAGAAGTCTAATGCCCAACAGACCGATATTCCCCTCGCATCGCAAGGGTCTCCTAGGAAAACAGGCCAAGCAGGCCGAGCTCTCAGCCGGCCAGGCCGCTCCTGAGCACCTGACAACGGCCGGGACGATTGAGCGCATTGTTTTTGCGTCCGACGACGAGCGATACGTTGTGGCTGAGTTGAAGCAGCCGGATGGCGAGGCAATCGTGGTCTGCGGCAATCTCGGTCCGTGCTCCCCGGGCGAGGAGGTCGAGGTCGAGGGCACTTGGTCGCAACACCCCAAATATGGCAAGAGGCTTCAGGTTCACTCCTTCCAATCGCGAATCCCGCAGACCCTTGCCGGGCTCAGAAAGTTCCTCGGCTCGGGTCTCATCACAGGCATCGGCGAGACGAGGGCACGTCAGATAGTGGAGCAATTCGGAGACAAGACGGTGGAAGTGCTCGACCACGACAGCGAAAGGCTGCTTGCGATTCCCGGCATCGGCCCGCAAATTGTCAAACGCGCAGTTGAGGCGTGGAACAGGTATAGGGGTCTGCGCGAGCTGCTCGTGTTCCTGCAGGGTTACGGGGTCAGCATCGCACGAGGGATGCAGGTCTTCAAAGAGTATGGCGCCTCGGCGGTCAATGTGCTGACGTCGAACCCCTACAAGTTGGCGGACGACATAACGGGCATTGGGTTCAAGACAGCGGACGCGATCGCCCAGAAATTGGGGCTGAGCCCTGAAAACCCGGAGCGCATCAAGGCGGGCGCCTCGTATGCATTGCGAAGGGCGAGCGAGAAGGGACACACTTATCTGCCTAAAGATGTGTTTGTGAGCTCGGTTAAGGAGTTACTGACCGTAGAGGAGAGTCTCGTTCTCGAGGCTCTTAAATCCCTTTGCCAAGAGCGGACGCTCGCCCTGGACCCGCTCGCGGACGACGCAGTGTTCCTGGCTGAACTCAAGGTCTGCGAGGAGTCCGTTGCCAAAAGCCTTCGCGACCTAATCGCTGGGCCCGCGCCGTTCGACGCGGCGAGGGCGCTTGCGGCCAGCGCCGCGGCCGAAAAGAGCGATAAGCTTATGCTTTCTGACGAGCAGTCCTCGGCCATCCACAAGACATTGACCTCAAAGCTTACGGTCATCACCGGCGGGCCGGGCACCGGCAAGACCGCGCTGGTTGGTCGGCTGGTGAGAATATGCCGCCGTCTGCGCGTCAGGCTGGGGCTCTGTGCTCCCACTGGAAGGGCCGCCAAACGGCTCTCGGATGCGACCGGGTTCGAGGCCAAAACGGTCCATCGCCTCTTGGAATATGATGCCTTCAAGCGTGCCTTCAAATACGGGAAGCATCGCAAACTCCCAGCGGATTTCGTTGTGATGGACGAGGCGTCAATGGTTGACATCAGGCTCATGTCGAAACTCCTGTCAGCGCTTGCGCCCAGCTGCTCGCTCGTCATTGTCGGGGATGCCGACCAGTTGCCGTCAGTTGGCCCGGGGGCAGTCCTTAATGACATCATCAGATCAGGGTCCGTCCCGGTTATCAGGCTGACGCACATCTTCCGCCAGCAGTCAGTGAACGGTTACGATAACCTCATTGTGGTGAACGCACACAAGATAAACCAGGGCGATGCGCCGATCTTACTTAAGCGGCCCAGCTCTGCCCTTGGCCAATTCTACTTCGTGCAGCGGGAGAGCCCGGAGAGCGTCCTGAAGGCCATCATAGAGCTCGCAACACACAGAGTGCCCCGGCGCTTTGGGTTCGATCCCTTGACGCAGATTCAGGTCCTGACGCCGATGCACCGCGGACGCGTCGGCACACACACATTGAACGTCGAGCTGCAAAACGCTCTCAACCCCAACGGGAGGCCGGTGCAGTTTGGGGGCCGCGTCTTCCGAGAGGGCGACAAGGTGATGCAGACCAAGAACAGCTACGAGAAAGAGGTCTTCAACGGAGATATCGGCGTGATCATGATGCTCAACAGCACTAACCAGAACCTCATCGTCGATTTCGGCGACAGAAAGGTCAATTACTCACCCATCGACGCGAGCGAGCTCGAGCTGGCCTACGCGATATCGGTGCACAAGTCGCAGGGCAGCGAATACGACGCGGTGATACTGCCGCTCATAACCCAGCATTTCTTGCTGCTTCAGCGTAACCTCATCTATACGGCTGTAACACGGGCCAAGAAGCTCGTTATGATGGTAGGCTCAAAAAAGGCTCTTTTCATGGCGATAGGCAACGACAAGACCTCGAAGCGATACACACTCCTGGCTGCGAGGCTAAGTGCCCTCAATTCGGAGCAGCTAACGTGACCGTCATCACACAGTGCAAGACCGTAGGGGCGGTGCTTGCCCCGCCGCCCTTCCCTGGTGCAATCGAACGTATCGAGGGTGCGGCAAGCAGCACCCCTACGAGGGCATATAGGCCATGAGCAGTCGCACCAGCGATGACGACGTCCTGAGAGCCAATATCGAGGTGCATAAGGTTGAGGCGCCCTACTACGACGCGCTGCACCCCGAGGAGCGAAACTTCTTCGAGCGAGGACGCCGAAGGCGAGCTCTCGAGGCCGTCAAGCGAGCGTTGGGCAAAAAAGGCCGGAGGCCAAGAGCGCTCGACGTGGCCTGTGGAACGGGCAAGGTCTCCATCATGCTCGCCGAGGCGGGCTTTGACGTTACCGCGTTTGACGCCTCGCTTGCGATGCTGCGTATCGCAAGAGGCAAGGTTCGGGCCATGAAGCTCGACGTCCAGCCCAAGCTCATCTGCGCTGACCTATTCTCGTTTCTCGCCTCCTGCCCTCACGAATTCGACCTGATCGTCTTCTGCGGCGCGCTGCATCATGTTCCGGACGTCCCCGAGGC
>CAZKNE010000050.1:0-9822 GCA_964554005.1 uncultured bacterium
TGTCCTTGTCCTGCCCGATGGGGCGCTGTTGTTTGCGATTCCTGGCGTTGGCGTCTGGCATTTTGACGGCACGGCCTGGTTTGGCTTCACGCCGGGTAACTCCGGGCTTCCGGCCGCCGATGTTACGGCTCTGGGCATGGATGGGCGAGGCGCACTGTGGTTCGGGACGCGACAGAACGGCGCAGCCTGTTGCGATGGTCAATCTTGGGCCCATTACACGCCTGACAGCTGCCCAATCGCCGACGAGAGAGTGAAGGCATTTGCGTTCGGGTCGGACGGTAGCGTTTGGATGGTCAACAGGTGCGGCGTAAGCGAACTGGTTTACTCGCCGGAGGCGCCGACTCTTTTGATCACGGTCAAGCTCAACGCCGAGACATACACAACCGGCGACACGATGATTGTCAGCCTCGGCGGAGCCAACAACGGCGACGTGGTCCAGTTCGTTGACGTCTATGTGGCGTTGCAGTTGCCTGACGGGAGACTGCTTTATTTTCCTAGCTGGTTTGCGCTGCCAAACCCATTCATCCCGATGTTTGGGCTGCCGCCTGGCGAGTATGCGCCTACCCAGGTCTTCACCCACACGTTCTCGGATGCGGCGCCGGGTCAATACGTCTGGTTTGCCGCCTTGACGTCTCCGGGGCAGATAGGGCAGAAGTTGGCAGTCTCATGGGCAGAGTGGCAGTTCTGTGCGGACCTCTAGAAGACGCGAGCTGATGGCCCCGATCTAAAGATTCTTCGGCGAATCTTCGTAAAGATGGGACTAGAGGTGTAGAGAAAAATGGTCGAACCACTCAGTTTGCAGACTTCGCTCGCTCAGACCATCGCCGCGGAGAAGGTTACACACGTTCAAACCCACCACGGCGAGGCCAACCAGCAGATGTTTGCTGCGGAGCTCGCAAAACAGGATGATCAGCGAGCGCACGAAATCAAGAAGACTGACGAGAGCGAACAGGACCAGCAAGTGGACGAGCGCGAGGAGCGCAAGGATGAAGCGAGGGAAGACAAGGAATCTGCCCAAGATGAGCAGACCGAGGACGAGACTGACGAGGATATGTTCGATGCTGAGAATGCAGACCACCTGATAGACATTGTTATCTAGCTCTGGTAGCGTTACCCGGTCCAGATAGTTTTATTTGAGGCATCTTCTGAGTGGTTTGCTATGTCTTCGATGATGGTTTTGACATACGCCCTGCTGTTCTTGTTTGACCTTGTCCTTCTTGTGCTCGTGCTCCTCGCATTTGTTGAGAAAAGAAAGGTCCGCAAGGAAGTGTCCGCTTTGCTCGATTCGGAGTCGAGCATCCTTGAACTCAGTGAGAGCATGGAGCGACTCATCGAGGAGTACAGGAGCGTCGCCTCGAGGATTCAGGACGACACCAGCGCCAAGCGGGATGAGCTGATGCGAACTATCCAGCGCGCAGACCGCCTTTTGATGGAGCTGGTGAGTCGCTCTGACAGGTTCGAGCTGGCGCTCGAATCTCGCGAGGCCAGTCGGCAGCCCGCTGCGGAGGTTACTGGGAAGCGTCCGGGGGACGTTCCGCGGACTGCGCATAGCCCATTGGGTGGGGCTGCTGGTCCGAAGCCTGCACCGTCCGGACAACCCCCCACCAAATCAGTTAGGCCTGCCACAACCCACGCCGGAATAAGCACGGAACAGGCCGGCGTGCAGAGAAAGCCAGCACGTCCGCCTCGACCACGGCTTGAGAAGCCGGCGCGCGCTATGCCGAGCGGGCCCCCTTCAGAATCGAAGCGAGCACATAAAGAAGTGTCGTCAGACCTCGCCGGCAAGAGGATGGGCGCTCGAACCATGCGACCATTCGTTGCACCGGCCGACATTAAGAAGCAGGCAGCAAGCCCGAGCGAGGAGGATGAGATGGAGAAAACCAAGAGGCTTGTGATTGACCTTTCAAGACAGGGGTTGGACATTGAGACGATAGCTAAGAGCCTTCGTGTGCCAATCGGTCAGGTCAAGCTGATACTTGACGTGCAGAAGAGCAAGCAGTCCTGAGCTATTAGCTGCACAGACCGTCTGCTGGGGGGTCTGTGTGAACGACTTCTTGGGACGCTTTGAATCGGCGCGCATGGAGACAGCTACGTTGCTTCAATGGCCAGCTACCTCCATTGGATCGGCCCCAGCAACCTGATTAACCGGTCGTTCTAAAGTTCGGGATGAGCACCGGCGCTGTCCAGCGATGACACCTTAGGTTTGCACGGGCACGGTTCGGCTGTCTTATCACAAATTGCCAAAGGAGCCTTCGACCATTTCTTGCATGTACGGCGCCTCGTCGCACACAACCGAAAACATTTGACAGAAATTGTGGAGCAGCCTATTGTGATATGTGATTCTAGCGCTTAGTGGAAGCGTGTGCGCAGAGGCGAGATATGAGTATGATAGCCGATAAGGCATGGGCTCTGACCGAGCCGGTTTGTGCCGAGCTCGGTCTTCAGCTTGTTGAGATTGACTACAGGAAGCGTGGGAGCAGGTGGGTTTTGGCGATTTTGGTTGACAAGGTTGGCGGTGTTGCCGTGTCCGACCTGAGCGAGTTGAGTTCTCAGTTGAACCCACTATTGGACATCGAGGACTTTATTCCTAATAAGTATGTGCTGGAGGTTTCGTCGCCGGGGGTCATGAGGGCACTGAAGGGTCCTGATGATTTCAGACGTTTCAGCGGTTATAGTGCGAAGGTTTTTCTTTCTGAGATAGTCGAAAACAGGAAAAGATTCGTGGGAATTATTCGAGCCGTAGTGCAGAGGGAGCAGGGCCCAGCAGTGGTTTTTGAGCTTTCCTCGGGCGAGAGACTGGAGTCGCCGGTTGCGCTTATTCGGCGAGCCAGTTTGCACTACACGACGCAGGAACTTCTGGCCGGTGTTGGCAGGAAGTAGCTGGGGCCGGGAGCGATTCAATGAACAAGCAGCTTATAAAGGCGATAGAGTCTCTGGAGTTCGAGAAAGGCGTCTCGAAGGAGAAGCTGATAAGCGCGGTGGAGACTGCGCTTGCGGCAGCGATTGGCAGGGATGTGGATGCCGCTCCCAAGAATGTGGAGGTCAGGATCGACCCTGAGAGCGGCGAGACCTCGATATTCGAGGTCAGGCAAGTTGTTGAAGTAGTAACCGACCCGGACCTGGAGATCGAGGCTTCTCGTGTCAAGAGTCTGCCGCCTGACGCTCAGCTCGAGGGCGATGTGGTCAGGTTCCCCAAACAGGTGAGGGACTTCGGGCGGATCGCCGCGCAGATCGCCAAGCAGGTGATCATGCAGAAGGTCAGGGAGGCCGAGAAGGAGGCGGTGCAGTCCGAATACAACGACCGCGTTGGTGAGATGGTTACTGGGCTTGTGATACGCTCTGAGCCAGCAGGGACGGTTCTGGACCTCGGTCGAGCTGAGGGTATGATCTACAGACGTGAGCAGATAGCACAGGAACGGCTGCGCTATGGCGACCGGGTCTGCGCTTATGTGGTCGAGGTTGCCGAACGCCGCAGCCGCGCACAGGTCATTTTGTCTCGGGCGCATCCGGGCCTTGTCAGGAGGCTTTTTGAGTCCTCTGTGGCCGAGGTGGGGAGCGGGATAGTGGAGATCAAGGACGTTGAAAGGATCCCGGGTCAGCGGACCAAGATAAGCGTGCTGTCCCACGATAAGAGCATTGATGCTGTGGGTGCCTGCGTAGGCGTGCGGGGTGCCAGGGTTCAGACCGTTATCCGGGAGCTTAAGGGCGAGCTGATTGACGTGGTCAATTGGGACCCGGACACACATCAGTATATTCGCAATGCGCTCGTTCCGGCCAAGGTTATGTCTGTTGAGATCGATGAGGAGAAGAAAACGGCGCGAGTAGTTGTTCCGGACAATGATTTCTCTCAGGCGGTCGGCCGGCATTGGCAGAACGTCTCTTTGGCAAGCAAGTTGACTGGATATTCACTTCAGATTCTGAAGGAATCGTTGGCCAGAGAGGAGGAGGGCCAGAGGCTGGAAGTTCTTGCGCATTTCAAGAAATCGCTTGTCGATGAGATCGGGCTGGACGATGCACACCTTGCCGTATTGGAGAAGGAGGAGCTGCTGTCAATCGAGGCAATAGCGGCCAGGCCGCCGCTTGAGATAGCGAAGCTGCTTGACGTCAAGAGGAAGCTTGCCAGGGCAGTCGTCCTTTTCGCCCAGAGCAAGATGCGGGTGGACACACAGTCCAGTGAAAAGGTCGAAGAGGTTGCCGAGAACAAGATTGCTAAATAGCGATTCCGGCGGATGCTCCGTGCTCTCATGGCCCGTCCCAAAAATGTGCGGCACATCTAGTCCCTCAGGTCTAATGCACAATTGTATGCGGCAAGTTCCAGCCTACCATTGCAGGCTGGCCGGGCGCAGCGACTTTAATTTAGGTATTCTACATGGCTAAACTTCGAGTTTATCAGCTCGCAAAGGAACTTAAGCTAACCTCCAACGATATCCTATCGTTACTGGGGGAGCTGGGCATCCTGGCAAAATCACACATGAGCGGGCTCGGCGAGGAAAGTGTCCAGCTTGTGAAGGAGTTCTTTGCCGAGAAGAAAAAACCTGCCGCAAAGCTAGAGGCGACCTCCACGGAAGAGCCTGAAGCTGCCAAGGGCACCGGCGAGGCTGTCGCCGAGGCCAAACCTCCCAAGACCGGACAGCGCAAGGTCAAAGAGGTGGCGGCCAGAGCCGAGAAAACGGCCGAGGCGCCTCGCAAGCTCGTTTTGAGGAGCTTGCTGACTGTTGAGGACTTGGCCAGGGGCCTCGGAATTAGTTTGGAACAGATTGACAGCGCGTTACAGGAAGAAGGCAAAGAGACCGCGCCCAGCAAGATACTCGAAGTTGAGACAACGATGCGCATCGCATCTCGGTTTGGGTATGAGGTCGAGATTGGCGACAGTGCTGACGATGCACTGCTCAAAATCGCTCGCGAGGCTGATTTCGCTCGGGAAAATGTGGGTCCGAGAGCGCCTGTCGTTACGATTATGGGCCACGTCGATCACGGCAAAACTACGCTCCTGGATGAAATACGTAAGTCCAAGATAACCGAGGCCGAGCCCGGAAGCATCACTCAACATATCGGAGCCTACCACGTCAATACTCCTCAGGGCGATGTGGTGTTTCTAGACACGCCGGGCCACCAGGCTTTCACCGCGATGCGCGCGCGCGGCGCTCACGTGACGGACATTGTTGTTCTTGTAACGGCGGTTGACGACGGCATCAAGCCGCAGACAGAGGAGGCGATACGGCACGCTCAGGCCGCTGGCGTGCCCATGATCGTGGCGCTGAACAAGATAGACCGCGCCAAAGAGAACGTGAGCCGGGTCAAGCGGAGTTTTGCACGGTTTGGGCTTATTCCAGAGGAAGATGGCGGCGAGGCGATTTTCGTCGAGACCTCTGCTATCAAGCGTGAGGGGCTGGACACACTAATCGAGATGATACTGCTGGTTGCCGAGATGGCTGACCTGAAAGCGCCTCGGGATGGCCCTGCCAAGGGCGTGATTATTGAGACGAGGCTGGATAAGGGCAGAGGGCCGGTGGCGACGGTCCTGGTTCAGGAAGGCACGCTGAAGCAGGGCGACGTCTTTGTCGCGGGGACGGTCTCGGGCAAGGTGCGCTCGATGAGGGGTGACCGAGGGCGCAATGTGAAGACGGCCGGGCCTTCACACCCGGTTGAGGTGATGGGTTTCGATGCTCTTCCCGATTCGGGCGAGACATTCTATGTTATTCCCAGGGGTAGGAAGGCCAAGGAATACCTCACGAGCATGTCCCAGCTACAGCGAGAGCAGGAGACCAAAGCAACGCCTCAGGTGCGTCGTGAGACGGTGTTGGTGCCGCCTACAGAACAGGAAGAGAACAAGCTCAACATTATACTCAAAGTGGATGTCTTCGGGTCATTGGGCGCTCTAAAGAACGCTCTTTTGACCCTCGCCACTGACGAGGTTGACATCGAGGTAATCCACGCAGGCGTCGGCAACATAACGAAGGCAGATGTCTCGTTGGCTGAGATAGCCTCGGCCAAGATCATCGGCTTCGGGATAAAGGTCGATCCTCAGATCAGCGCTTTCGCCAAGCAGCACAGTGTCGAGATAAAGTTGTTTCAGATCATCTATTCGCTTCTTGACCACGTCGAGGTGCTGGTCTGGAAGCTGGAGAAGCCGACGCTGGTGGAGGAGGAGCTCGGCACCGCCGAGGTCCGTATGGTCTTCTCTGTCCCATCCGCGGGGAAGGTGGCAGGTTGCTATGTTCTGAGCGGCAAGATGGCCCGTGATGGTAAGGCAAGGCTCCTTCGGGGCGGCGAGGAGGTCTATAACGGAAAGATGGGCTCGCTGAGGCGGTTCAAGAAAGACGTCAAGGAGGTTCAGACCAATTTCGACTGCGGGATTGGGCTACATAGTTTCCAGGATTATCAGGAGGGAGATGTCATCCACTGTTATCGCATAGTGGAACAAGCTCCCAAGCGCACCAAGGCAAGCAATGTCCAATGACGCGGCCCGCGGCCTCAACGTCCTCCTCATGCAGCTGCCGCTTCCGATCAACGAGCGGCACAAGCGCGTCATGCCATTGTCGCTGCTGTACCTCGCATCTTATGCCAGACAGCAGGTAACAAACCTTGACATAGAGATACTCGATGCTCAGGCGGAGAATCTCAGCTACGACGAGATTTGCCGACGCGTGTGGCAGAAGCGTCGAGACGTCATCGGCGTAACTTTCTGGACGGCGCAGGCCACATTCGCCTACGCGCTGAGCCCGGCGCTGAAGAAAATCTGCCCGAACGCCAAGATCGTGTTCGGGGGCGTCCATTCTACTATATTCCCGGAAGAGGCCTCCAAGCACGCCGACTACGTGATCGTCCGTGAGGGCGAAAGGCCATTTTCTGAGCTGCTGAAGCGACTTGCTGCGGGCAAGGAGCCCGATGGCATCCCGGGCCTTGGCTACCGCCCAAGTCCTGATGATGAGCTCAAGATATGGCCGGATGAGGGCTTCATTGATGACCTCGATGAGCTGCCTTTTCCCGCGTGGGACCTTCTGAAGCTGGAATGCTACGACAGTCCGATGCACGTTACGGGCGGCAAACGGGTGCCGGTCATCGGCTCCCGCGGGTGCCCATATAACTGCGTCTATTGCACGTCGCCGTTTCTGTGGAGGCGCAGGGTCAGGTATCGTAATCCCACAAAGGTCGTTGACGAGATAGAGACTATCGGCAAGCAGCTCGGCATCCACCAGATACATTTCTGGGACGATAACCTGTTCATGGTTCGAGACTACATCAAGTCGCTGTGCGAGGAGATCATCCGCCGAAAGGTCAAGATCAACTGGGTCGGGCTCACCCGCGCCTCGCACCTCGTCCAGAACGCGGACTTGATGCCGCTTGCGAAGGAATCAGGCTGTATTGGCATCGAGATCGGGATTGAGAGCGCGAATCCCGAGACGTTCGAGATGATCGACAAGCAGGAATCGCTCGAGGATATAATGACAAGCGCTCGGATTCAGGCCGAGGTCGGGATGTACCCTATGTTCACATACATGGCCTTCAACCCCGGCGAGACTCTTGCTGGCTACTACTTGCAGGCCGAGTTTATCGATAAAATACACGAGGGTCTGCCCTGGCCCGAGCACTTCCACCCGCTACCGTATCGCGTTTACGTCGGCCAGTTCTGCACCGCCCATCCCGGCACCAAGCTGTTCGACATGGCGCCTAAGCTCGGGACCGTCCTTTCCAACGACTGGGCTGACTATTATCACCACAAGATCAACTTCGTGCCTGATTCCTTGCTTGACGATGTCCCCATCCGGAATATCGAGCGGCTCAGGCCTGTCGATTATTGGATATGCCTCCACGCCCTGGCCGGGACAAACTACGAGTTTTACCACGCCAATCAGACGACGATGGAACACCGCATAAGGCATTCGCAATACTTCAAGTTCGTCAAGGCATTCTTCGACGCGTGCGACGGCAAATTAACGCTGCGGCAGCTCTGGCGCGAGCTAACGTCCTACCGGCGCATTAACCCGGACGAGTGCCTCCGATACACCGCATTTACATCGCTAATCCTCGGCCAGCTTGGCCTGATACGCTCCGCAATCTTCCAGCGAGACCTCGAGATCAGGCCCAAGCCGATCGACGTGCCTATTAGCAAGGCTGGCCTCATGAAATTCGAGCTGTTCCGCCGCATCGGCGGCCTCTTCGATGTCTTCAGCAGCTAGCCAACACCCAAACGCCGAGGCCCGAACGGTGAAGCCTCCGCAGCGTCTTTTCTAGGTCAATTCGAGGCGCGAAATGGCCAGAATCGCCATCATTGATCTGCTGTTCAACTGGCCGCCTGACGGAGGCGCCAGAACTGACATCCAGCACGTCGCCCGGGGGCTTTCCCAAAAACACAACGTGGTCCTGTTCTGCCCCGATTTTAGGCTTGGGTTTCCAAGAGGGAGGATAGGCCAGGACCCCGGCATCGCCGTTCGCAAAGTTCCGCTGAAGGACTATGAGTTCCAGCCGCTCACGCTGACCCGACGCCTCAGGTCCGCCGTCGATGAGTTCGGCCCAGACTACGTGTTCATCGCCGATGGCTGGTATTTCAAGCCTTATGTCGTTGTCGCGATGGAGGGTTACAATAGGATTCTGCGATTCTACGCACACGAGTCGCTCTGTCCGAAGTCCCACGGGCATTTCATCGACAGCAAAATGCGCCCCTGTCAACGCAATTGGCTGAGCGAATGGAGGGATTTTATCCCCTGCGTCCTGTGTGCCAGCAGATGGCTTCACGAAAACCCCAAAAGCACGCACTTCAGCATCCCATTCGTAAGAGCGCTCGCCTTTCTGCCCCACTATCCCCACCTCGTCCGGCGAGCCATCAGTTCGGTGGACACCATCGTGTGCTACAACGAGTTCATCAAAAGCAAGCTCAGCCCGATGAACCAGAACATTCACATCATCCCATCGGGCATTGATGCGTCGCGCTTCTCGCCCTCGCCGCCCGCGCCTCGAAAATGGCCTTGTAAGGTGCTCATGTGTGGGCGAAAGAGCGACCCACTCAAGGGCTACGACATCCTTTTCAAGGCGTTTATCCTGCTGGTGCAGGCTGGCATGGACATCGAGCTGTTCGTTACCGAGTCGCCCGCCCGGAAGGAGGGGTTTATAAATTACACTGGGTGGCTCGATCAGGAAGGCCTGGCCAACCTGTACAAGCAGGTGGATATATGCGTTGTGCCGTCTGTGTGGCAGGAACCGTTCGGCATCGTGGCGCTCGAGGCAATGGCCAGCGAAAAGCCTGTGATCGTTACCCGCGTTGGCGGCTTGCAGCATATCGTCGATGATGGCGTCGATGGCTTTGTTGTCGAGCCTTTCGATGCTAGGGGCTTGAGGCAGAAGCTCAGAATCCTGATCGAGAACCCCGACCTGTGCGACTCGATGGGCAAGGCCGGCCGGGCGAAGGTGCTCGAGAAGTATCAATGGGACACGATCGTCCAGAATTATTACGAGCCGATCTTCTCGGCCTGAGCCACTCAACCGAACCTGCAACCTACCGCTGAGAGCACTCTCGCCACAAAGCCCCCCGGGCCAAGTGGGCTCTACGCTCGCGACCATCACCGTCAATTGGCGTGGGTCATTCTTTCAACCACATTGCGGATGTGGCTAATAAGCGTAGATTCAGCGCGATTCGCATATTGAAAAGGCCCATAAGTGGATCAGTTTTGACCCACTCCTGCTGGTCGCGGCTGGTGCTGGATTGCCGAACGAACTGGCCTGGAGCAAAGCCATACAGGGTGCTTCGGCCATCCAGTCAAAGATAATTGGCGGTTTGGCACAGAATCCGCTTATAAGAAAGCAAGAGCGGGAGTAGTGTATGAC
>CAZKNE010000051.1:0-9813 GCA_964554005.1 uncultured bacterium
TGTGAGATGATGAACCCGTCTAGACAGACCATGATAGGCAGAAGCACCTTCTCATCCTCAGCAACTGGCAGAGCCATGATCAGGTTGTCATAAGCCTCCTGGGCGTTCTCGGAGTAAAGCTGTATCCATCCCGAGTCCCTGGCACCCATCGAATCAGAATGGTCACAGTGGATGTTGATCGGCGCACTCATGGCTCTATTCACGACGGTCATCACGATCGGCAGACGGTTCCCAGAGGCGCAGTAGAGTATCTCCCACATAAGCGCCAGGCCATTGGCCGCAGTAACGGTCATAGCCCTTCCGCCGGCCGCAGAGGCCCCGACGCACGCGCTCATCGCGCTATGCTCGCTCTCGACAGTCATCATCTCTGTCCCGACGATGCCGTCATTAACGAATCCCGAGAACGTCTGCACAACCTCCGTCGCAGGCGTAATCGGATATGCGGCCACGACGTCAGGTTCTATCTGACGCATGGCCTCGGCAACTGCCTCGTTGCCCGTATATGCAACTACTCGTGGCATTTATTGTTCCTCCCCAATAAACTTGGCATCTATCACGTTTCCTCGATTTCCATCGTTATCGCTTTGACTTTCGCGGGGCAAACGGAAGCGCAAATGCCACAGCCCTTGCAGTGGAAATAGTCAATGCCGACCATCTTCTCGTCCTTCACCATAATCGACGAATCGGGGCAGTATATCCAACACTGCAAGCAGTGGATGCACTTGTTAGGGTCCCACACTGGCTTGCTGGACCGCCACGTCCCCGTCTCATACTTAACGGAGTTGCCAGCCTCAAGTATCATCCCGCCAATCGGTATATCTCTCCAGCCTGGAAGCTCGTTGCTCATTCTCCCTTCACCTCCTCATGGCCCCTCTGGGCCATCCTAAGATTCGCACTGATTATCTTCTCAGAGAACTTCTTGCCCAACCGGCGCTTGATCGCACCTGCCAGCGTCTCAACGCTGATCTGCCCCGACACCTTTGACAGCGCACCCAGCATCGGCGTGTTCGGCAAGGGTCGGCCCAGCTCATCGCGCGAGATGCCCGTGGCATCCACCGTGAAGACCTTACCGCCTGTAACGCCTATCGTCTCCCGCACATCCTTGGGGGACTTCGTGGTATTGACCAGATACAGCGCGTCCTTATGAACGCCTTTGGTCACGTCAACTCCACCGGTCAACAGCGAAGGATCGACAACCATCACGTAGCTAGGCGTCTTCACCGCGCAGTGGACGTAGATTGGCTCGTCGCTGACCCGATTGTAGGCCGCAAGCGGTGCACCAGCTCGCTCAGGACCGTATTCAGGGAACGCCTGAATGAACTTCTCCTCGGCAAGAGCCGCCTCAGCGAACAACTTGGCCGCAGTTACAGTCCCCTGGCCGCCTCGTCCGTGCCAGCGGAACTCCAAAATCTCAGCCATCGCTTTTCTCCTTTCATCGAAAACTACTAATCACAAACCTCACCAACAATAGGTAGGGTAAAAGACAACTCGGCAGGATTGTATTGAGGTGCTGGGCAACGGTCAACCCCAATGCGACAAATATCCCCTCAATAATCAACTCGTGCTTTCATCCTCCGTAGTAGAACCACTACGAAGAAGGATGAAAGCGCCGCTTCGCAGAGTAGTAATTGATTTGTGAAGCGAGGTGATCATACGGTTACAGGTTCCTGAGGCGGAGTTTATCGCGCAGAGCTTTTTCTATTAAACGCGTCCGGCCAGCCGCCATGCGCATCAATCACCCGGTCGGTCTCGGCCATGATGCGGAGAGTCTCACGCAGGACTGCGACAACTTTCTGGAAATGCTCAATGTCCTCAAGAGTGAGGGCGCGCTTGTGCCGCTTTCGCTCCTTCAGCCAGTGATGGAGCACTTGATAGCCGCCGATCCGAAACTCCCAGACCTCGGGCGAAATCCCATCGAAGAACTCCGCCTCGATTCCCTTCTTGGGCTGCTTCTTATTGATATAGACCCGGCCCGTCTCGATTGCGGATTGCGGCGTTTTCGGCTCTCGACTCTCCCCGGGCGGCCTGTAATCTACGCAGGTCACCTCGTGTTTGCCCGCAACCGGATAGCTCGTGCCCCAGAATGAGGCGCTGGCGAGGCGCTTGTCGCGCATCAGGTGCAGGTCAACCAGCTCCTGGCCCCTCTCGCAGAGCGCACGGAACAGGTCGGCGTTTGACGTGAGCGGCACCCGCGGGAAGTCGATCTTAAGAAACTCCGCATAACGCGTGCGATACGTCGGCGAGTGAAACACGCCGTAGATGAACGCAAAAACGTCCTCCGGCCCGAACGTCTTCTCCAGATCGCCTCGCCCGTCAGGCACGAAGGCCATGTTCAGCCGCCCGGAGAAGTCAGCTATCAAATCCGCCGACAGATTTGGCCTTCTTCCAATTGAGCCTTTTCCCGATCCTGCATTGGCGCCTTCCGTGGACTCCTTAGTCTCCGAATAGATGTAGAGAGGATTGAAGTAGCTTCTATCATAAAGGGCAACAATCTTGTGTTGGCCACAGATCAGGTCGGTAGCCAAAACGGCGAAGCCCTCCTTCGTTTGTTTCGTCGAAACAATGGAAAGGTTGGGTTTTTGCAGGTGCTTGTTCAGGGCGGTTCTGGGTCTGTCAATGAACTTGTGGTTGAGGTATATCCATCGCTTGTCAAAGGGCTCATACAGGCATGGGGTAATCAGATCGCGCCAATGAGGATCAGTCTTCAAGCTCTTAAGAGCTTCGCTGAAATCCCACCAATCGGTCAGCTTAAGTCTCAGACGGCGGGCGACCTCGACATCTGAGCCTTGAGACCGATGGATTAGAGACATTCTCTTCTCTAGTGCCGCCCTCGAGATGTCAATTACAAGAGCATCCCTAGCTGTGTTGACAGCGCCCGAGCCCATCGGCATGAGTTCAGACAGTTTCCAGCCCAATTCGTACTCTCGCTCGAACCTTTCATCTCTTAGCACGAACCAATAAGAGAGTGTCTTGGGCTTAAGATGCGTCCAATTCGTGTCTGCCACATGGTGTGCATTGAGCCAGTCGTGTTTCTTCCGCCGCTCGCCCCATAGATCGGCGTGAAGCACGTTCGCAGTCATTCCGGTCTCCACTCCGTCTCTGGGATTTCCGCATTTGTGAGGATGTTATGCAGCGTCGCGATCGGAAGCTGACGTCCACCGTGCTCGGGAACGATGACTTGCAGTCCGGACACGGGGTGGCGCCATTTTCGGTGACTGCCCCTCTGGGAGATCATCTGAAAGCCATAACGCCTGAGCACAGCCTCAACCTCCCGGGCTATCATACGACGACTGCGTTGGCTCATCCAACGACTACTTCGCGGGAGAGCAAGCCTTTGGCCAACTGTATTGGGGATGGCTCCAGATATAGCTCTATTGCCTCCTGGATGTTCTTAAGTGCTTCATCTTCAGTTTCGCCTGCCGATGTGCAGCCCGGAAGCTCCGGACACCAGACAGCCCAGTCGCCTGTCTGTTCATCCCTTTCAAGAATTACGCGCCATTTCATTTCTTCCTCCCTCCTGAGGTCTATTTGGCATGTTTCACCATCATGTTGATTGCAACGCCCTGTTGAATGTCAAATACATTCTCATCCTTGGAGCCGTCCGGAGCAACCTCCTTTTTCCTAACGTTGCCATGTAGGTCAAGCACGTATATCTCGTCAAAGGCCTGCATCAGGCTCTGCCTCATGCCTCGGAACGTTGGGTTGTCCAGATACCCGTGATTCGTGATCATCGAGACAATGCCGTATCCGGTCTTCTCAATGCGCCACTGCGCGAATCGGATGAACTTCACGTAGTCGTCTTGGATCATCTTAGGATTGCGCTCACCGAGGGGCTTGCCATCAACTTTCCGGTAGTCCTCGATCAGCTCGCCGATCCATGTTTTGCCCCACTTTCCGGTTTCCCGGTCCTTCACCTTGCTGGGGTTCATCGAATGGCCGGAATACGGCGGATTGCCGATGATGACCATAATGGGCTTCTCGGCCTTTATCTCATTTGCAGCCTTTCCCTCGTCCGCCAGGGTCTTTGCGAAGCCGACGGCCAATAGGTTCGACAGCTTCTTCGCCTGCTCCAGCGTGTTCGTCAGGTAGATGTGGAGCCGCTCGTGCTCGGCGAATTCATAGCCCAGTTCCTCGAGGAGCATGCCGACCTTTAGATGAGCAATAGCATAAGGGGCCATGAGTATCTCGAAGCCGAAGAGCCGCGGCAGAAGATTATTGCGAACGAAGTCCGCCCAAGTTCCCTTCTGCCCTCTTTCCACGATGACCTTATGAAGATGCTTGACGACGCCTGTGAGGAAAGTGCCCGTTCCAACCGCCGGATCGAGTATCATGACCGACTTATCGGCGAGGCCATCGGGTCTTCCGAACTTATCCTTCAAAAGATGATCGACGGAGCGGACGATGTAGGAGACTACCGGCTCCGGGGTGTAATAGACGCCTCGCATCTCCCTGATCTTGGGATCGTATTTCCTGAGAAACGTCTCATAGAAATGGATTATCGGGTCCTCTCTCCCTGATTTCTTGCCCATGTCCTGGGCGATCGCACGCATATCGGATGCGCCGAGCAGGTCGGCGATGTCTGATGTGTGCCACATCCACGTTGGGTCCAACATATCCTCGTCGGCAAATTGCTTGAAGAGGCTTCGCAGCAGCGGATTCGCTCTCGGCACGAGATGCGCAGCGCTCAAAAGCGAAAAACCATTCGTGAGTGTGTCCAGTCGTCCCGGCCGGACTGACTGATGTCGGGCCGCGAATAGGCCGTATGCGACAGTCTGGGCATACATATCCGCGAACTCTTCTTCAGATAGGTCGTGAACCAAGACCAGCTTAAACGCATCGAACAGCCGTCGGAGCTCGTCGCTGAATCGGCCCTGCTCGTTCCGGGACTTCAGTATCGCGTCGCGCATCAGGTGCGTCCGCCAGGCCATCTGCTCCGCGAGGTCCTCCGCCGTTCCGACGCCCGGAAGAACCGTGGCTAAGAAGGTGGCCAGAAGAACTCGAAGCGACTCGACGGCAGATTCGTCAACAGGAGCGTTCGATTGAAGCTGGGACACGGAACAAAGAGTAACGCGCTGCGTCTGACTACCGTCCCGAATGAGCCGGAACTCGAGGTAGTTGGTCAGCATCAGGTTAGGCAGCTGCTTGTAGCGCCTTAGCTGTTCGGTGCCCATCACGGCGTCGAGGTCCGCGCCGAGTGCCTTCGTCTCGATGTAGCCCACCTGCGAATGGCCTCTTATGACCTTGAAATCTGGCACCCCAAACGCCTTGCGCCTCGGCTCGGTAATGAACGTTGCCCTCACCTCCGTCTGAAGAGCTTTCGAGGCAGACTCCAGGAATCTCTGAAAGACGGGCCGCAAGCTCAGCTCATCCGTCGTGTCGGAGCGTCCTGAGAGCGTCCTCAGCCGCTTGAGATACTCGGCCAGAACGTCGCCAAATGTCTTGTTCTTTCGTGCCATCTAATCCCTATACATCAATGCACCAGCAGGCGGTCATGTTGATCTTGGCACAACCTAAACACCATCTCACAATATACACATTGTGCTGCGGTGTGCAAACAACCCGAGGCTGGGGAGATGGCATCCTTCACACCTCATAAACGGATGCGGGGGTCGAGGAAAGTGTATGCAACGTCGGTGAGGAGATTCGCAAGGACGTAAGTAACGGCGATAACAAGCACGCACCCCTGCACCTGCGGGTAATCCCGGAGGGCGATCGAGTGCACCATGAGCGAGCCGATGCCCTCCCAGGAGAAGATCGTCTCGGTTATGATAGCACCGGTTAGAAGGGCTCCCAACTGAAGGCCCAAGACCGTTACCACGGGCGTGAGAGCGTTACGGAGCGCGTGTTTCAGAATGACCTTCCACTCAGGAAGACCTTTGGCTCTAGCTGTCCGAACGTAATCCGAGCCCAGCGCCTCGATCATCTGCGATCTGGTCATCCGGGCGAGAACCGCCGACATGCCCAGCCCCAGCGTAACAGCCGGTAGAATGAGGTGCTCAATGCCGCCGCGCCCTGAGACCGGCAACAGGTTGAGCTTGACCGAGAAGACGACGATCAACACTAGTCCTAGGAAGAAGTTGGGGACCGATACGCCCAGAACGGATAACAGCATCGAGGTGCGGTCGAGCCAGGTGTTGGGTCTCATTGCCGCGAGTACCCCGATGGGAATGGCGAACAGAACGGCGAACAGCATGGCTGCCAGGGCGAGCGTGAGGGTGGCCGGATAGCGGTCAAGTATTCGCGCAAGCACAGGCTCCTTCGTCCATATAGACTGGCCGAGGTCCAGGTGAGCGAGGCCGACTAGGTAGCTCCAGTATTGGGTCCCAAGTGGCCTGTCGAGGCCCAGCTCGTGCCTGAGCGCCTTAACGTCTCCGGGCTCAGCGGATTCGCCGATCATTAGAGCCGCCGGATCGCCCGGGACAAGGTGTATCAGAAAGAAGACAACCGTGCATACGCAGAAGACTGTAACAGGAAACAGGGCAAGTCTCCCAACCAATGCCTGGTGCCTCATTGGGCAGGAGAGAACCTCGCAGAGGCAAAGGACTTAAAGTCCCCGGACGGGTATAGCTCGAAGCCCTCAAGCCGGCTCGTCATAATCGCTACATTGTCAGGAAACCACAACGGGATATATGGCAGTTCGTTGGCGATGATCTTCTGCACATTGCTGTATATTTCATACCTTTTCTTAAAGTCGAGCTCCGTTCGACCCTGCTCAGTAAGCTTGTCGATCTCGGCGTTCTTGAAGTGCCCGCGGTTGACCCCGTGCGGGGGCATACTCCTGGAATGGAACGCGTCGTAGAAGAAGTCCGGGTCCGAGATACCCACCCACGTGAGCGAATAGACATCGAAATTGCCGCTGATAACGTCGCTGTAAAACGTTGCCCACTCGAACGACTTGATCTCCACCTTGATGCCAACATTCATAAGCTGCTGCTGGACTATCTGCGCCACCTGGTTGGCCCTTTGGTCCTTCGAGGTCTTGAACGTTATACCGAAGCGGCGCCCGGTCGCGGGGTCGAGCGGGAAACCAGCCCGGTCGAGCATCGAGCTCGCTTGCTTGGTGTCGAAATCATAGCTCTTAAGGTCAGGCACATAGAACGCGTTGCTGGGATACAAAAGCCCGGTCGCTGGTGTCGCCTGGCCGAGCAAGAGGTGGTCAATGATTGCACGCCGGTCGATGGCTCGCGCTATCGCCTCCCTCACCTCTCGGATCGAGAGAATCGGGTGTTTCAGGTTGATGCCAAGATACTTGAAACTGCTGCTGGGGTCCCTCAGAACCCTAAAGCCAGGGTCGTGCTCGAACGTCTGAACGAGCTCCGGCGGGACGTCATTCTGGACGAAATCAACAGAGCCCTTTCTGAGCTCCAGCAGCCGCGTCGATGTGTCGGGCACAACCTTGCAGAGAATCCGCACGATCGCGGGCCGCCCTCGGGAATACCTTTCGTTGCGAATCAGCTGTATGCTTGCGCCCTTCTCCCATTTCACGAGCTCAAACGGGCCAGTCCCAACCGGTTTCGAGCCGAATTGCACCCCTGCCTCGTCAGCATATTGCTTCGGCACGATGCCCATCTTCAAGCATTCCAGAAAGCTCGCCTGAGGCTCTTTCAACCAAATCGTGACAGAATAGCGGTCTGTGGCCTCGATCATAGCGACGTTCTTGAACGAGGCGCGTTTCCGCGACCCGAGCGCGGCGTCGAGAACGGACTCCACGGTGAACTTGACGTCCTCCGAGGTCAGCTCCTCCCCATCTGAGAAGTGAACGCCGTGGCGCAGCCCAATCTCGTAGCGAGTGCCGTTTTTCACCTCGTAGTGATCGGCGAGGTCAGGCGCTAGATGTCCTTTCTGGTCGGTGCAGAATAGCCCGTTGAAAAGAAGATCGATGACACGGCTGGAGATAGCATCGGTGGCGAGCCTCGGGTCGAGCGACGTCGCATCCGACTGGAGCGCGATTACGAGCTGATGCTCGTTGCTATCGTGCCCCGTGTCTGAACCGCAGCCGACGCAGGTGCCGACGTAGAGCGCAAGCGCGGCAATGACCGATGTGCGGCGCAATCTCAACCCCGGTCGCTCGCCGACTGTCCGTTAATCGTTTAGCTCCTTAGGCTCAGTTTTTTTGGGCTCCTCCTTCGGCGGATTCACCTTCTTGGGCTTCGATTTCGGTTTCACCTTCTTTGGTTTTGATTTCGGCTTGTCTCTCTTAGGTTGAGCTTTCGGGGGCTTTGACCTCCGAGACTTTGGCACGACCGTAGCCCTATCCTTATGCCTGGGAAACGGTCTCGGGGCGAAGATGCGGTCCCGCTGTTGCCTAGTTGGGGTGAGGGCCGGCCTGGGCATGTAGAGACGCTGCTTCTCCACACGGTAGTAGCCCTGTGTTCTCCCCTTCGCTGGTCCCACCGTGGAGGGGACAACCTCAAACCTCTTGATTGGCCCCCGCGCTAGCTTCCTCTGATGCTCGGCCGAGGGGGCAGACAGCTTCGTCATTTTTGTCCCGTCCAGCGCGACCAGAGCGCCGCCTTTGACCTTCAGATGCTTTACTCTGGCAAACTTCGCCAAACCCACGGCCTCGAAGTGGTCTCTGGCGACGATCGTTACAGGGCAATCCTTGACGTAGAAGTTGAATGAAACGCTGATCTCCGGCGGCAGTGGAGCAGGGCGCCAAGCCACGTAGCCCTCCGACCAGTACCATGTAACGTAGGCGGGGCCCCAGACGTATCCCGGTATCCACACCCAGCCCCAGCGGTTGGTGTAACTCCAATACCCGTAGTGGTAAGTTATCCACCCCCAGGGCTCGGACGAGACCCAAGTCCAGCCATAGTCCGTGAAGACCCAGCGGCCACGGTGGTAGGGTGCCCACGTGGTCCCCACGCCGAACGGGCGCCAGATGTAGCCACAACCCACCACAAACTCCCACTGCCCATAGGGGGCAAGGTCATTCTCATAGACATTCCAAGAATAACCGCCCGTGCCCTGGTAATAGTAGGAATCATCTGGCGGTAGGGAGTGGGAAATATAGGCATTGCTGGCCACATAAAACCGATGTTCACTGAATGCAAACCTATACCCCTCGACGGCCGCTCGCGCTCGAGAGAGGACAAGGTCGGCCCCTTGCGATGAGCTCGAGGCACCCCTCTGCGCCATCTCTTCACGAAGCTGCGACCGCATTCTGGCAGAACCGATCTGGCCGGGCTGTGCACCGGCGTGACTCCCACGAGAATCAGCCATGTTACTTACCGATGAGCTTCCGGCGAGACTCCAGCCCGAGAAGGCCCCAACGTCCCACAACTTCGGGGCGTAGAACTCGCTGAAGCTGTATGCCCACGACGGGTCCTCCGAGGCGACGGCCACGAATCTCGCCCAGCCAGTTTCTGATGGCACCCGCTGGCGGTATCCTTCCTCAGGGACCCTCAGAGCACGGTGAGGCTCGAGCATGTTGAACGGATGGCTCTGATTCGGAAAAGCGAGGCGGACCTTGCCCTCCGGAGAGACCACGAAGACGAAGGCGTAACAGCTTGCATCGGCCTCGAGCAGAAACTCCGCGTCCTCATTTTGGAAATAGACGACGTTCCCGTCGGTAACAGAGCCATTTGAGATTGTTATCTTGACTTGTGTGAGCTGCGCCAAACAGGGCACAGCAAGGACTATCACCATCACGCCGGCCAGGATGGCAAATGGTATCATCTTTGACCTTATCATCGGCTTTCTCCCTGTTAAAGCAAAGTTGCCAAAATACCGCTTCAATTAAATGATGCCTCACACAGGTAAACAAGTCAACGCAGATAGCGACCCGCAAAAATCAGATTGACCGTGTGGCTG
>CAZKNE010000052.1:0-9787 GCA_964554005.1 uncultured bacterium
TGGGATCGAACGGACAGTGGCGGCTGTGATTGAGCAGAGCCACGACGAGCGTGGCATCATCTGGCCAAAGAGCCTCGCCCCATATTCAGTTATCATTGTGCCGATGCAATCGACCGAGGGCAGGCTGATGGAGCTGGCCGAGAGTTGCTATTCTATGTTGACGGAGGCTGGGGTTACGGTGTTGCTTGATGACCGTAATGTCTGGCCGGGCGTTAAGTTCGCGGATGCGGACCTTCTGGGCATCCCGACTCAGATTATCCTGGGCAAGAGGAGCGTGAGCGAGGGCAAGATCGAGCTCGTGGACCGCAAGACCAAACAGAAGCGGTTCGTGCCGATTGATGTGGCTGCTGAGGCGCTTGTGGCCGCAGTTCGATAATCCCACCGAGATGTCAAAACTGTAGGTAGAGGTGTGAAACATGAAGCGATTGTTTTCCAAGAGAGCTCTTACCGCCTGCATTGTTGCGGCCTGCCTCCTTTCGATTACCGGATGTCGGACCAAGATAGGCAAGATAGTCGCCAACCCTGACCAGTTCAAGAACAAGCAGGTAGTTGTCTATGGCGAGGTAGCGAGGAAGTTCCCGATCCCGTTCTTCGAGAACGCTGCCTACCTTCTGAAGGACAAAAGCGGCGAGATATGGGTCTTGACCAAGCGTGCCTACCTTCCCGAAGTTGGCCAATGGCTGAAGGTAACCGGGGTAGTTGAGGCTGGGGTAAGGGTTGGCCCGAAGGAGTTTGGCCTCGTTCTATCGGAGCAAGAGAAACAGACCATCAAGAGCAAATAGCGACTCGGCGGAGCCGGCGGGCTAGCTCGCCGGGACAGGTCGTTCGTTGTAAGTGAGGAGTTCGCAGTTGCGGCTTGGAGGTGAGTGGGCCAATCAGACTTGATGCGCGGAGTTTTCCCTTTGGCGGCACGGACTGATTGTAGGTATTTCATGGGCGAGAAGCCGTGCGTTTTCAAGCGCACGTGTGATGACTGCCCGCACTATGAGCCAAGAGGTGCGCGCGTTCTTGTGATAAAGCTCGCCGCCGTGGGAGACGTTCTGAGAACAACGCCACTGCTTAGGGGGTTGAAGGCGAAATACCCATCATCGTTCATAACCTGGCTCACAGATGCAAAAGCGGTGGAGCTCTTGCGCTTCTGTCGTCCCATTGACGTCCTGCTGCCCTATTCATTGGAGAGCGTCGTGAGGCTGCTTTCGGAGCGGTTTGATGTTCTGATCTGCTTGGATAAGGAGCCACGGGCGGCCGCTTTAGCGAGCCGGATACAGGCCCAGGAGAAGTTCGGGTTCGGGTGGTCGCTGGACGGTGTAGTGGCTCCCCTGAACGAGCTCGCCAACTACGCATACAGACTCGGTTACGACGACGACCTGAAGTTTCAGAAGAACCAGAAGAGCTATCAAGAGATAGTCTTCGAGGCCTGCGGACTTGATTACGAGCCACGGGACGAATACGTGTTGACGTTGCCCGAGGGTGCCCGGGCGAATGCTAAGAGGACGTTGGAGAAGCTCGGAGTGAGCAGTGATGACGTCGTGGTCGGCCTGAACACTGGTGCTGGAGAGATTTTTGCGACGAAGGTCTGGCCGGACCGGCATTTTATTGAGCTTGCCAAGATGCTGCGGGAGCGGCAAGGCGTGGTTCCGTTGCTGCTAGGAGGGCCGCTTGAGGTCGAGCGGAACAGACGAATCGCTGAGGCGTGCGGCGGCGCTGCCATAGACTCCGGTTGTGGGCATTCGCTGACTGACTTTGCCGCCCTTGTCGCCTGCTGTAGCGTCGTTGTCTCGGCGGATACGCTGGCAATGCACCTTGCGATAGCGGCCAAAAGGCCTGTGATCGTAGTAATGGGCCCCACGTGTCCGGCGGAGATCGAGCTCTACGGTCGGGGCACAAAGATCGTGTCTGGTGCGCCCTGCGCACCCTGCTACCGGAAAACCTGCGACAGGGGCCACATCTGCATGGAAGACATCTTACCTGAGGAGGTGCTCAGGGCGGTTGCCGAGCAGCTGCGGGTCAATGTTAGATGATGAATGTGCAAGCAAAAACAGCCCCCCGGACCTCTGCCGAACAGAGAGAACACGTGATTAACGCATTGCCAGACGTTTTGGGTTCGTTTGAGACCGGCTCAGCCCGGGAGACGCAGGAGCTAGGTGAGCGCCTCGGTGCGTTGTTGCAAGCGGGGGACGTTGTCCTTCTATTTGGCGAGCTGGGGGCTGGCAAGACAGTATTTGCAAAGGGGATCGCTTCTGGGGTAGGCATAGCGGCCGATCAGGTTACAAGCCCGAGCTTCACGCTGATGAACGTGCATGAGGGCAGAATGCGCATGATACATCTCGACCTGTACCGCATCGAGACATTCGACCAGGTGGAACAAGCGGGGCTGCTTGACGTTTTCAATACCGATGCCATTGTTGTAGTAGAGTGGCCGGAGAAGATAGTGGAGGTTTACGAAGCCAGAGCCCATGTCGAGGTCAGAATCTCGGTTGTTGGGCCCCAAGAGCGGCGTATTCTGATTTCAGAAGCATGAATTAAGGGGATAGTCGTTGCCGAATCATAACTCTGGTGTGAGCGGAACAACCGTAATCGCCGTTAGTCGCGGCGGGCAGGTCGTCATGGCGGGCGATGGGCAGGTTACACTTCAGGACACAATCATGAAGCATAACGCGAGAAAGATTAGAAAGCTATATTCGGACAAGGTTCTCTGCGGTTTCGCCGGCGCATCAGCAGACGCCTTTGCCCTGTTGTCGCGGTTTGATGCTAAGTTGGAGGAATATCGAGGCAATCTGCCGAGAGCGGCCGTTGAGCTGGCCAAGGAGTGGCGCACGGACAAGGCGCTGCGGCGGCTTGAGGCGATGATTGTGGTTGCGGACAAGGAGCACATGTTGCTGATATCGGGCAATGGGGACGTGATCGAGCCTGACGACGATGTCATCGGAATTGGCAGCGGTGGGGTTTATGCGTTGGCAGCAGCAAGGGCGCTGCTTGCGCATACGAAGCTCAGCGCACGTAAGATCGCTGAGGCCTCGATCAGGATAGCGGCATTGTTATGTATTTACACGAATGACAAGATAACAATAGACGAGCTGTGATGGCCTGCTTCTGAGATGCACTCGGATTCAGGCAGCAGTGAGCGTTCAGGATTTTGGGGAAAGTAATGGAAGAACTAACTCCTAGGGAAGTTGTCAAGGAGCTTGACAAGTTCATCATCGGGCAGGATGAGGCCAAGCGAGCCGTGGCGATCAGCCTTCGCAACCGGTGGCGTCGCCAGCATGTGGACGAGTCTCTGCGCGACGAGATAATGCCGAAGAACATAATCATGGTTGGCCCGACAGGCGTGGGCAAGACGGAGATAGCGAGGCGTCTTTCCAATATCGCCATGTCGCCGTTCGTGAAGGTAGAGGCGTCGAAGTTCACCGAGGTGGGGTACGTTGGTCGCGATGTTGAGTCGATGATACGCGATCTGATGGAGATCGCGGTCAACGAGGTGCGTTCTGAAAAGATGAAGGAGGTGGCCGAGAACGCGGAGATGCGGGCGGAGGATGAGATTCTGGACATACTTCTGCCGCCGCCGTTTAGTGCTCGCCCAGAATCTGATGCGCAGGAGGCAAGTCCTTCTGTAGGCAGCGGCGAGAAAGAAGTGGAAGTTCAGCAGACTCTCCTGCCTTTGCCGGCGCCTCAGGAGCAGGAGCTTCAATACGAGGAAGGGCAGTCGGACCAAGAGAAGACGGAAGGGAGTGCCGAGGCCATTCCGGCCATGGACCCTGAGGTAATGAAGCGTTGGGAGAAGACCAGGGAGAAGATGCGGGCGAAGCTCAAGGCCGGCAAGTTCGACGAGACCATGATAGAGATCGAGGTCAAAGAGGCCGTGGGCGCCGTGGGGCTCAACATTCTCTCATCTCCCGGCCTCGAGGAGATGGGCATTGACCTGAAGGGCCTTATCTCAGCGTTGCCGTTCCCTACGGAGAAGCGCACGCGCAGGGAGAAGGTGAGAAAGGCGAGGGAGATACTGACGAATCACGAGCTGCAGAGAATGGTGGATATGGACAGCGTGGTCAATGAGGCGATAACGCGTGTGGAGGAGACCGGCATTGTGTTTCTCGACGAGATCGACAAGATAGTCGGGCGCGAGAGTTTCGGGGGGCCTGATGTCTCGAGGCAGGGCGTGCAGCGCGACATACTCCCCATAGTGGAGGGCACGACCGTGTTGACTAAATACGGGATGGTCAAGACCGATCACATACTCTTCATCGCCGCAGGCTCGTTCCACAACTGCAAGGTCTCGGACCTGATACCGGAGCTTCAGGGCAGATTTCCCGTGAATGTTGAGCTGTCTTCGCTCGGGCGGGATGAGTTCGCAAGGATTCTGACCGAGCCGCAGAATGCGCTGATTAGCCAGTGCAGGGCTTTGCTAGCGGTGGAGGAGATAGAGCTTGAGTTCACGGACGATGCAGTCTTGGAGATTGCGATAATGGCGGAGACCATAAACACACAGAACGAGGACATCGGCGCCAGAAGGCTCCACACTGTCGTCGATAAGCTGCTTGACGACATCTCGTTCGAGGCGCCCGAGCTCGACAAGACCAAGATTGTCATCGACGCGGCGGAAGTCAGAAAACGGCTTTCGGAGCTTGCCGAGAAGAGAGACCTCTCGCAGTTCATATTGTAGTGTGGGGCGTGTGGGGCGCGCTTTCTAGCCTGCTTTGCTCTAATAAGATGGAGTTGGAGGTTTATATGCTGAACCGCATAAGAGTAAGACGCCAGCACAAGACAATCGAACAGCCGCAGAGGGCTGTTTCTTGAACAGCCATCGTCTCAGCATCGCCACAGCGACGGTGTGTTATGCGGACAGAATAACGAAGTTCCGCATGTTGTGCGGAGCAATCTGATTATCGCTGGGGTTTCAGGAGCCGATGATCGGGCTGAGGAGATACGGGACTCTTGTTACGATGGTTCTCTCCGCCGCTTGGTTTGGCCATGATCCATCGTACGAGCCAGCTATAGTTTTTTTGGCTGCACTCTGCGGGTTCGTTGGCCCTGACCTGATTGCGCGGCGGCGCCGCCGTCAAGCGAAGGAGCAGCCCGAGAAGTCCCAGGACGGTTCTTTGCTCCTTCCGCGTCCTCGCTTGATGGATCATACCAGGCCTGAATCATTAGAGAACGTCGGCGTGCGCGTCCTACGTTCGCCCCGCGGAACGATTAGCGTATGGGTATATCTTGACCAACAGGGCAGGGGAATCAGGGAGTTGGACAATAATCGATATTTGTTCTCTTCTGCGACTGATCTGAAGATGCCGTATAAGAACGTGTTCGCGTTCGCTCTGGGGCCAACGAAGTTTCACGCGGACCTCGCATGGACGCTCTCTATCGCCAACGGTAAGGGCGTGAATAAGAGTTGGAGCTATCCCGATGGTGGAGAGTTTGATGTGGGCTGGCACCTTATTCTCGCTTGTTGGGATCATTCAGCACCGTTGCTCAAGATGATAATTGACCACAAGACTGTTATCTCGGAAACTGGATATTTGAATTGGTGGCCACAAAAGTATCCAGACAGAGCCTACATTGGCTGCTGGCCGAACAGAGCGGACTGCCACTGGGCGAACACTTATCTATCGCGCCTACGCATGGTGCCTCGCTTTGTCGAGGAGTCATGGATTACGGACGAGCTCAGCAAGAAGCCAGACGACCCGAAGGTATGATTCTTGGATGCTAACAAATATCACGGCCAGGCAAAATCGGTCGAGCGAGTCTCGTGAAGTGGGAAACGACCGGGCGGAATCGGAGCTACTGTTCGAAGTCGAGACTCCGCTCGGATTCAGCGTGCGGGTAAGCAGTCGCTATTGGGAGCTGATAGTCACGGTGAAGCATCCGGTGATGGCGGGACGCGAGCCCAAAGTGATAGAGGCGCTGGCCAAGCCGGACGAAATACGCCAGAGTCGTAAAGACCCGACGGTTTATTTGTTCTACAAGGTGGACCGCCTTGGCCGGTGGGTCTGTGCTGTGGGCAAGCGGTTGAATGCAGAAGGGTTCCTGATTACCGCCTATGTAACAGAGTCTGTGAAGGAGGGAGTGCGAGTATGGCCGAAGTGAAGGTGTTCCTTGACCGAGCGGCGAATACGCTGACCGTTTGGTTTGCCGATCCCCGGGAAGAGCATATCTGTGAAGAGACTGGGGATGAAGTGATCCTAATGAAAGATAGATCAGGGCGAGTAATCGGCTTCGAGAAGCTGAACTTCTCTGTGCCCGAATCGCAGCAGTGGAAGGTCGCTTTCGAGACGGTAGCAGTTTGACCGGGACCACCCCCACCCGCCAATGCTCTCAAACTCTCTCCGGTTGGGTGTTCATGCTTCACAAGAATCGGAGGTGAATCTCATGAGCAGTAAAGAAATACTTAAACAAGCATTGAAACTAAAGCCAGACGAAAGGGTTATGCTGGTCGAAGGGCTCATAAAGAGTCTTGATGAGCCGGACAGATCGCTGGACGCGATATGGGCAGAAGAAGCAGAAAAGAGGCTCAAGGCCTATCGTGCAGGCAGCCTGGAGGGAATCCCTATGGAGGAGATCTTCAAGGAAGAACTATGAGGGTCATTTTTTCGAGATACGCCAGGCAAGAACTCGATGACGCAACTCGATATTATGAGATGGAGTATCATGGGCTTGGAGCGCGGTTCCGGGAGGAGGTCCGAAAGGCCGCAAAGAGGATTTCAGAGTATCCAGAAGCATGGTCAGTCGAGCGCGGTGATGTCAGGAAATGTATTCTTCATAAGTTTCCTTACAAGCTTCTCTACTCAATTGAAAAGGATCATATACTCATAATCGCTGTAGCGCACCAGCACAGAAAGCCGGATTACTGGGTCGAAAGAGATGAAACGTAACAGCGCGCTCGACCCTGACTGCCTCGGTCGCTCTGGGCCCGCGCCTCTACGGGACGGTTTGTGCATGAGTCGTCTCTCCAGATATTTCGCCTCCGCAGTTATCGCTGTTCTAGTGCTGGCGATTTCTCTTGGCTGTGGCAGGAAGGGCCCACCGCAGGCGCCCAAGGCCCGCGGTCCCGCTCCGGTGATGGACCTCAAGGCTGTCGCAAGGGGCGGCGCAGTAACGCTTTGTTTCACGCTTCCTTCTAAGAACATTGACGGGACGCCATTCCGCGGTCTGACGCGCATCGACGTCTATCGCAGGGCGAGGATGGAGGCCCAAGATGGCCTGGACACATCAATGCTCGACAAGCTGTTTGGCCGAAAGGGCGACAGGCCTAAACTGCTTTTTACCATCAAAGAAGACGAGCTTCACGAGGGCAGGAACCTGCTTGGCAGAAAAGTGCGGCTCGTTGACGATGGGAAGGACCTGGCTCCAGAGAACTGGCTTGCGCACGTGTTTGACTATTTTGTCTTCACGCATGGTGGCCGGTGGCGAAAGAGTCCGCCGTCGAACTTGGCGAGGGCGATGCCGAAGTTGGGTCCCAAATTGCCCGAGAAAGTCACTAAGCAGTCGGGAGATTCTGTGGTCAAGATCGCATGGCAGCCGCAGACGCTGCTCGCAAATGGTTCCCCGATAAAAGGCGAGGTGTTCTACAACGTCTATCGAGTTCCAAACGGAGGCTGGCCGCTCGAGGGCCCGCTTAACGAGAAGCTCCTGCCGGCCTGCTCATATCTTGACTACGACGTTAAGAACGACAGCAAGTATTGCTACACGGTGACGACTGTGATTGCGCACGGCGAGCTCTTTGCGGAGAGCGCGACATCCGCGACGGTCTGTGCGACTCCAGTGGACCGGATTGCGCCGCCGGCGCCCAGTGGGCTTGAGGCTGTCGCTGGCCAGGGCAGCGTGAATCTTCTCTGGAAGGAGACTAAGGCGCCTGACCTGCTCGGCTATCGTGTTTACAGAAGGCGGGCTGGCGAGAAAACGTTCATACTCCTGACGCCGGAGCCGATACTCAGAACAACTTTCCTTGACCGGACAGTTTTTCCTAATGTCCAATACGCCTACTGCATAACGGCGGTTGACAACTCGAGCTCTATAAACGAGAGTGGGGCGTCGAACGTCGTTGTAGCTAGACCGAGATAGACTTGCTTGAGCTCTTTGACTCAGCTTGTCTAACCGGGGCAATTAAAAGAATCGTTTTACTCTTAACGGTTTGAGGTTCAGGAGTCGATGCACCCCATTCTCTTTAAGATAGGCAATTTCAATGTTGGCACCTATGGCCTTGGGCTGAGCATCGCCTTTGCCGTAGGAATTGTTCTAGCCTACTTCCGCGCCAAGAAGGAGGGTCAAAACCCAGAGCATGTGTTTAACCTGTGCATTTGGGGTATCATTGGTGGCATCCTGGGCGCAAAACTCCTTCTTGTGCTCGTTGAGATGGGCTACTACTTGGGAAACCCGAAAGAGCTTCTCTACGTCTGGCGAGTTGGCGGCGTTTGGTGGGGCGGGCCAATCGTCGGCGCACTTGTGGTCTGGCTCTATACGAGGCACTACAAGATGGGCTTTCTCAAGAGCGCTGACATCCTCGCTCCTTCCATGGCGATCGGTGTGGCGATTGGGCGCATCGGCGGGTGCTTCATGGCTGGCTGCTGCTATGGCCGCCCCACAAGCTGTCCCCTGGGCGTGGTCTTCACCAATGAGTACTCGCACAACATGTTCGGCACGCCGCTTCACGTCCCGATTCACCCCACTCAGGTTTACAACTCTGCGGCCAACCTGATCAATTTCATCATACTGCTCCTTATCTACAAAAAAAAGAAGTTCAACGGCCAGATATTCCTCTCTTACGTTATGCTCTACTCGGTGGGCAGATTCATCACCGAGCTCTTCAGGGGCGACCCCAGAGGCTCGGTCTCGATACTCTCCTGGCAGCTGTCCACGTCGCAGTTCATCGCTGTAATCGCCTTCGCCGCCGCCGCAATTGCATATCGTTTGCTCCGGAGGATGGCCATGAGGTCAACATAATGGGTGCTGGAGAGGATGAGGACCTAAGCGAGCTGAGCCGGACCATCACCGCTGATGAGGAGGGCCGGCGGCTGGACGTCTTTGTTGCACAGAGACTGCCTGGCATATCTCGCACACGAATAGGCAGACTGATCCGCGAGGGTAATGTCCTCGTCAACGGAGAAACCACCAAGCCAAGCCACTGGGTCGAACTTGGCGACCGGATCGAGCTGCATCTGCCGACGCCGCCCGGCGAACTCGTGCTCCCCGAGCCCATTGAGTTCGGCATCATCCACGAAGATGAGACGCTGGCAATCATCAACAAGCCGGCGGGCCTCGTCGTTCACTGCACCGAGACGATGCTGTCCGGCACCCTCGTCAACGGGCTCTTGTATCGCATGAAGAGCCTTTCAACAGTCGGCGGGCCGATGCGCCGCGGCATCGTTCACCGACTCGATAGGGATACCTCGGGTGTCATGGTCATCGCCAAAACGGATGAGGCGCACATCGACCTGATGAGCAAATTTGAGCAGCGTGAGATCAAGAAGCAATACCTTGCGCTTGTTCATGGGGCTGCCGTTACCGAGCGCAAAGAGATCGACCTGCCCGTCACGAGGAGCCCCCATAATCGGAAGCTTATGACGACGGCCAGAGCTGGCGAGGGCAGACCGTCATTCACGCTTGTGGAACCGCTGGAGCGCTTTGATGTCGCAACGCTGGTTAAGGTCAGCCCAGCGACCGGAAGGACACACCAGATTCGCGTTCACCTCTCCGCAGTCGGTTACCCCGTCGTAGCGGACAAGCAATACGGCGGAAGGTCTATGCAGAAGCGCCCAACGTTCGGGATGATGCGGCAGGCACTCCACGCCTCGCG
>CAZKNE010000053.1:0-9336 GCA_964554005.1 uncultured bacterium
TTCCAGGGCGCAAATGAGTAAGACCCTACACCGAAGATTGAGAAACGGGGCTTCTTGCGATAGATTGCGCTAGACCGCTGGTCCAAGAGATCGCCATGGTCATTCAGGTATTTCCAGGTTTTCGGAGCCTTAGTTCGGATCACACTTGTTGCTTCTCCCACTCTTTCCTGTGTAACAAGCATCCAACGGTCAGGCTCAACCGAACCGTTGGCAATGTCAGAGCTTTTTAACATTGGGTAAACATAGTTGTCCTCAAGGTCAACAAGCTCGCCCATGCCGTTTCGATACCCCGTGCTCTCCTTTCGGAACTCCATGACCTTTGAGCAGTCGTGTTTGATCCCAGACCGCCATTTGTACCGTTCAGGGCCCTCGAAGCGGCTGAGCCGCTCAAAAGCGATAACATCGGCGACTAGTCGTCCGTTGTGATGCCCAAAAGTGGCGGCGGGCGACCCATGCGCCAAGCTACTGTGAACCTGACAGCTCAAATCCCTGTCGCGCGCTGAGCTCTCAACTACAAGAAAACATGCGTCAACGGAGGCGCCGAAATACCTCTGTGTGTCAACGATGTAGAGATGAGACTGCTTGAGCAGTTGCCCGGTCGCCCAGGCGTGGTCCAGCACTTTTCTGGCAACAGAGGTCTTGCACAACACCGCTATCGTTCCTTCCCGCTTCTTGATCCAATCCAATGCCTGTAACAGCATCGACTCCGAGATGTCAAAATTGCTCATCCCTGTGATCGCGTCAATCCCTCGATGGTTCTTGATGTTAGATTTGCGTGGCAGATTGCGGCTCCCTAGACTGCCCAACGCTGCGTTCGTTACCCAGGGCGGGTTGCCAATAACAAGAAGTGGGTCAGGAAGGGACTGAAGAATATGTGGCCAGCTTGCAGCGAAGAAGTCCTGCTGGATGATGCGCACCTTGCGGTTGGCATACATGTGTTCGATTCTGTCACGAGCAGTCATCACATAATCGCCGTTGATGTCCAGGCCTATTGCGTTTCTCAGCGTGGGGAACGAATCGAGCGCCGCAAGCAAGAAATTGCCCTTTCCGCACGTAGGCTCAATAACGGATATCGGTCTTAGCCCTTGCTGAACCAGCAACGAACAGGCCTTTAAGGCAAGTTCGTAAGGTGTCTGGAAGTCACCAAATTCCGCTTTTAACTTGGTTTTTACGGTAGCTGCTACCATACTACAGAACTCTCAATATCCCATCCACGGCACCGGCTTTCTCGATCACACGGCGATATTGAAGTCTCCATTGGAGCGCGTTGGAAATCGTCAAGTAGCCTACAATAGGTGGCCTTTCGAGGAGCTCCTTCGCAATCTGAGCAGTCTGTATATCGTCTATCGGAAGCAGCCGTTCTTGGAGAAACGCGATCAGATCATCTTCGTTGCCGTCATTCTTAATGATCTTCAGGATACCAGAGGTAGTCTGGTAGTCCGCTGTTCTATCTTTCTCAATGAAGATGGTATGCAGAATGCTCAATGTCCCGCACCGGGTCTCCTCGTCATCGACCTTTCTATATACGAAGACCAATAGTGAATAACCGAGCCCATATATCTTCTGTCTTGCCGTTCTGAAAGGGCAGGACGACTGTGGTTGTTTTATGCTAGTTACCTTCATGTCCACGCCCAGCTCCGGAAAATCAATGCCTTTAGCAGAACTACCCGCAACGTAATCATATCTCGCCTCAAGATACCTTTGGAACTTGTGCTCAAAGTAGGTTCCAACGGCCTTCCCATCCGTAATTCCATAGAGAGCCGGCTCAGGGTGTGATGATTCGGTTCTAGCGAAGACGCTGGCCTCTTCGCAAAGACGACTGATGGTCAATGGGGCTTTCATTATGTTTCCCAATCTCCTCTGCAAACAGCTAGATGCTGGAATACAAATATGTGCAAGTCATTCCGAACTCCCATTTGAGCCGCCTATAAACAGCGAATCGTAAAGCTTGCTTGCATCCTTGAAAGAATAGTCGATATCGAGCACCTGCTCGAGGCATTCTTTCCCCTTTTCGAGCATGTTATCCCTGATCGAGGCCAGGGCAAGCAAATAGTAAATCTCCGTCGCATCACGTGAGCGGGGTCTGAGTGACCTAATCGTTGGCTCAAGTATGCTCCTTGCCTTCTGGTATTGGCCGTCTTTTATCAGACGTTCACCGAGAAGGCGAAACGCATCCAAGAAGTCCGGGTGGCTCGGTTTTACGCGCTGGAGCATCGACATGGCCTCCACGTCCGCGCCCAGCCCGAACAGGTCTCTGGCCGCGCCTAAGAAATCGCCAAGTTCCGCCCTTAACTCAGCCATCTTGCGCACATCTCCCAGGCGACGATACATCTCGATGGCAGCATCCTTGTCATTCAACTTGAGGTAGTCTTTCGCAGCACGTTCGAACTCCTTGGCCCGTGCCCAGAGCTCCGCCGCAACCTCGAGATGGCCATCCTGCTCGTAAATCTCGGCCGCCTTGTTCAAATTTCCTGTTCTTTCGTAAATGGTTGCCACCTCAACCGTCCTTCCCGCACTAAGCAGCATGGCCGCTGCCGCGTCAGGCTTACCAAGTTTCTCCATCGCCTGCGCCAGCAGTTCAGGATTGATCCTCTCTGCATCCGCCTTGTCAAGAGCCTCCCGCAGGAGCTCTGCATCATTACTCCTAACAAGGACGTTGACCGCCTCAATAAACCGCCCAGCCTTGAGAAGCATCTTGCCAGCAGCCACGAACTCCGAAAACTCCGCAAATATCTGCGCGGCCACTCGCAGCCGTCCGCACGTCGCGTAAAGCCTTGCGCTCTTTAGAGCGTATTTGCGGACATAATTGTAGGCCTTCTGTTCATGCATGCTGCCAAAATGGTCGATCTTCTCCTGCTTATAGAACTTCTCATAAAGCTCGGCCGCCTTCAGTTTCTCACCAACCCTCTCGTAATAGGCCGCCGCACCATGAATATGCCCCCCTGCCTCGTTCATCGCGGCCGCAGCGACGAAGTCCTGAGCCTGGGCATACATGTCCGCAGCAAGAAGGAACTTCCGCTCAGATTCATACTCTTTGCCCTGGAGCAGAAAAAGCCGCCTCGTCTTGCCCGGCACGCCCAACTTCGCCTGAAGTTCCGACGCTTTCCTATAATCTCTCGCCCTCTCATAAAGCTCCGCGGCCTTCTCAAGGAATGGCCTTTTGCGCGGCTCGCTCAGCACATCACTCATCGCATTCAGGAGCATCGACTTCATCTCGTCTGCGGCCTCATAAAGCTGCGCCGCATCCAAAACCCGCTCTCTTCGTTCGTAACGCCGCGCCATCGAGGCGAGCCTCCTTACCTGAGACATGCTCGGTAATACTGCATCTTTCGCACGATGATAGCGCCGAATCGGCCTAACCACTGGTCTGACGAAAACGTTATATGAAAGCTTCAGCATAAAAGCGACGAGCAGTGCGCCCGGAATGCCGATCAGCACCCAAAAAAGATAACTCCCTTCCCTCTCAACCTCCGCTATCCTCTTCCCCACCGCGTCTGGACTCATCGGCTGGTAGCCATCAGTTCCCTGGCCTGTGCCTCGCACGCGCTCCAGCAAGCGACGAGCCTTTCTGCTCGCCTTGCTGTCACCAGTCGCCCACCTCAAAGGCTGTTGTCCAGTCGCGCCGGGCTTGCTCTCCTGCTGGCGAATTGCCTCTTCAACCCGATCGCTCTGCGCACGAGCACAGAGAGGGGACATACTTACGAGCACAACTATAACGGCAGCCAGAACGCCACCAAACCAGCGTCTGGATGCTGGCACACTCGCGCAACCGGAGGCAGATAACGCTGACACGCTGTAGCCGAATGGTGCTTCACTGCGTGGCAAGACGCGTCCCCATTTTTTGATGGTCCATAACTCGCTAACGGATTATAGCGTATTGTATTGTCCACAAAAGCTCACCATAGATGCTAATAGTCTCCCACCAACAGAACAAGAAAACACTGCGCTAGGAATGAACAATTTCTGCGTGATCAACACACTGGTTATCGTTATGCTCTATATATGGCATGGTCAAAACTTGGAGAGGTGAGGGAATGACGCATATATATCTGTCTCGACTGGGCAGCTTGGCAGCAGGTTTGTGCATCCTGGCTGTTTTATTTGGGGTATTGCAGACACCAAGCTCTGCGCAGCCAACGGTCTCAATCCAGACCGACAAGCCGAACTACCGAGGCGGCGAGAACATCGAGACCGACGTGTCTGTCCGCAATCCTGACCGGGGCTTCAATGCAAGCATTTACGTTGGCCTGATCCCGCCTGAAGGGCCTCTCTTTATGTTTTCCGGTGGTCGATTCACCGAATCGATAATTCCCTGGCTCGAGAATGTCTATCTGCCGAGCGGGCTCAACGTTGAGCACATTTCAGTCTGTTCTATCGGCCTTCCGAGCGATGTTCCACCGATTGCTGAGCCGGGCGAGGTCACCATATTCGCGGCCATTACTCGTGCAGGCCAGCTCGAGCCACAAGGACAGCCATCCGTAATCACCTTCAGCTATCTCGGCACCGGCCAAGATATTTATGTGGACGCCGAGCACGGCAGCGACGGAAACGACGGCAGCTCAGCGCTTCCGTTCAAGACGATCACTCATGCGCTCGCAACAGTCTCTCCAACCGAGACCGAGCCTATCACCATTCATGTCGCAGCCTCGATCTACTCGGCCTCGCACAGCGGCGAGAGCTTCCCGCTCAACATGAAAGGCTGGGTGTCGCTCATCGGCGAAGGGGCTAATAGCACGCTGCTCGACGCAGAGAGCTCATCGACTGTGGTCAATGTTAGCGGTGTTCAGAACGCCACTGTGCAAGGCTTTACGATCACCGGCGGCAAGGCAACCAATGGCGGCGGGGTGATGTGCTCCACAAGCTTTGTTACTTTCGCTAACAACAGGATAACCGAAAACACAGCTGATATGGGTGCCGGGATATATTGCCTCGGCGGCTCGCCGGTCTTTCGGGACAACATTATCGTAGGCAATACGGCAACCGGGCGCCTTGGTTACGGAGGCGCGATGTCCATCGTCAACGCATCCCCTATCCTTACTGGCAATACCATAAGTCAGAACTTTGGCGACAAGATCGGGTGCATCTATCTTAATGACAGCTCTCCCATCATCGAAGGCAACACCATTGCCGGCAACATCGCGACTGGCGAGGGGGCTATTGCAGGCGCGATGTATGCCCAGGGTGGCCCGCTCATCATAAAGGGAAACGCAATCATCGATAACGCAGCAACAAGTGGGTCAGGCCTCGTCGGAGGGGTTCACCTTTTGATGGCGTCAGGGTCGCTCGAAGGCAACGAGTTCTCAGGCAACTGGGTAGCTGGCGATGACGCACTCGCCGGCGGTCTTTACTGTCACCAGAGCTCGCCAGCGATCTTTGGGAACACTTTTTCAGATAACGTATCAACCGGGGTCGGGGCACTTTATTGCCTCGAGGCATCACCGGACATAACTGCGAACCTATTCACGGCAAATTCCGGGCTCGTCGGGGCAATGTGCGCCGCCGAGGGTAGCCAGCCCATCATCGCGAACAATATAGTTAGGGAGAATTATGGCTTCGGAATTGCCTGCTTCCCGGAGAGCAACTCGACAATAGTCAACAACTTGATTGTCAACAACGAGGCGGCCTACGGCGGCGCATCAGGAATCTGGTGCTGGGGCTGCACAGGCCTCATATCCAACTGCACAATCGTCGGAAATGATGGCTCGGGCATAAGATGTTACAGGGAGCACCCGGTCATTCAGAACTCGATCGTGTGGGACAACGGCGACGACCTCTGGAACTGCCGAGCCACGTTCTGTTGCCTCCCAGACCGTAGCGATCACGGCGCCGGCAACATCTTTGAGGACCCTCGTTTCGTCAAGGGACCCCTCGGGGATTACTATCTCGACCCGATGAGCAGCTGCATAGATGCCGGCAACATGTCCGCTGAAGATGCGGGACTTGCGAGCTTCACAACCCAGGCCGACGGGTCTCTCGACACAGACCAAGTCGATCTCGGCTGCCACTTTCCGCTGGAGTAGCTGCGCCCTGGGAACCGATCACTGTTGTGTAGGGGTGCTGCTTGCTGCACCCTTGATGAACGTTGTGTAGGGGTGCTGCTTGCTGCACCCTTGATGATTGGACATAGGGCGGGGCAAGCACCGCCCCTACGACTCCACGCGGACTTATGGGACAGCCTCCCGAACCGACGGTTATGAGGCATGGGCAGCCACCCGCCTGAGGTTCGGCCTCCATCGCTATAGCTGATTTCCTCCCTGTGCCGTTTGACACTGCCTCGAGGTGTGTTATCGTTTTCCTCAAACGCATTCGGCGTTACCACTAGCACAAAACTGGGGAAAATTGTATGTCTAAGAACGAGGCGCTGCTGATGTATTCTGGGGGCCTAGACTCTTCAGCGGCGGCCGTAATCATGCTTGAGCAGTTCGAGAGGCTCCACCTATTGACCTACAGCTATGGCTACGGCCAGCTGTTTCTCAACTGGGCGAAAAAGGGGGCAAATGGGCTGATCGAGGTCTTCGGGCCACAGCGATTCGTCCACGAGATAGCCTCCGTTAAAGACATCTTTCAGCGCATATTCGTCAGAAGTGCCGTCCGAGATTACAAAAACTACAAGTCGAGGTTTATATGGTGCCTGGCCTGTAAGCTCTCGATGCACACCGCAAACATCATCTACTGCCTCGAGCACGACCTCAATGCGGCGAGCGACGGCTCGTCGGCCGACACCGCCTACTATGTGGAACAAATGCCGCAAAGCATCAAGGCCATTCATCAGTTCTACGGTGAGTACGGCATTGATTTCGTCACGCCCGTTTACAACATGGGCTCGCGCGAGGCCAAGCTGAAACTACTCGCTCAGAAGGGCATCAAGAGTGTCGGGATCGCCGTCCGAGACCGTAACCCAGGGACGCAGCCGCTGTGCGTGGTCGGCAACCTGATCTACTTCGCCTCAACCTTCTTTGGCAAGCATCCCAGTTACAACGAGGAGCTGGTTCTGCGGTTCATCCAGGAGAAGACACAGATCGCCAGACGGATAATCGAGGACCGGGTCAAGGGTGGCAAGACCTGAGTAGGTGCGCACCCGCACGGGTGCTACTGTTGCGGTTGTATGGGGTGATCGTCTTCAGGAAACGAGGCTGCTTTGTGGTAGAGAAACATGGGGGCCAGCAGCTCAACGTCATGGTCGGGTGGGTTCCACTCAAGCTTCATTACAGCACCCCACCCAGCGTCGAAGTAGTCAACACGGATGCGGTGGTAACCCGCGGCCAGGGTCGCTGGGCAGGCCTTGGTCGTCTCGGCGTGCTCGCCCCAATTGTCTATGAGCAGGACACCATCAACAAAGAGCCGTGAGCCGTCGTCGGACGTGATGAGAAAGCCATACTGCCCCGTCTTGGGGACCCGAACGTAACCATCCCAGCGTATGCTCGCCGGGGCAGTGAAGTCCTTCCCAACCTCCTTCTCATGCTCGAAATCAACAACACGCTGCACCTCTACCCGATACGCAGGAGGCACCAGCTGCGGCCCCTTGAAGTACCTCGCGACCAGGCCTGTGTCGAGCGGCACATTCGTGTCAAGCGGCAGAAAAGTCTCTGCCCCAGCCTGGGAGCGCTGTAGGAGGGCTGCATATCGCCGGGGCGCAAACAGCGTCAGCGAGACCTGCGGCCTTAGATTGAATCGCTCTGAAACGAACCGGCCCTTGCTGAGCTGCTCAATCTCCTGTTCCTGATCGAGCGAGGCGACAATAATGTCCGCCCGGAGAACCTCGCGAGCCGTTATGGTATCCGGAAACCTACTGTCGAAACGGTAAAAGCACCAGCTCAGTGGCCACTGGCTCTTGGCGAAAACATAGATACACGTCTTATCGCCGGCGACTCGTTTGGCGATCTCATCTACCCGACGGACTAGGTCGTTCATCTCCCGAAATGTCTGGACATATACGATCGGAATCTCGTTGTCGTCATATCTCACCAGAGAAACATTCCACGCCAGTGCTCCTGACCAACCGATGGCCCCTACAAAAGCGGCAATACAGGCCACGGCAACTGCGAGATGGCTCTTCAGTGCCTCCAAGACCCGCTTGACAAAACAGGCGGCGCAGATGACCAGCGGCAGCATGATGTCCATGATAAGCCATGGAGTCTTGTAGGGCACCGCCGAATAGAGTATGAACGTCAGCAATGCCCAGAACGACACGAATCGCTCAAAAACATCGTGCGACCGAATGCTTGTCGCCACCCCAAGCGCACCCAACAGAAGTGTCAGCGGTTCAAGCTCCCACAAAACCCTCAAAAAATAGAACGCTGGCTTGGAATGGCCACTCATCTGTAGGCCCGTTTTTGTCCAGGTAGTGAATGCCGCGAAGAAGTCGGCGATACCCTTCAGGTTTGTGAAGAAGGATGAGAAGAACGTTACGATAAGAACCCAGAAGAGCACAACCGACGCGGCAAATGCTATGGGCTGACCTCTGATGACCGACAATATCGCTCGTGCGGGCACGAACATGAGGCGGTGGAGGAGGTCCCTTGCCCGCGCTGGGGCTCGGTCGGGGTTCAGGCCCATCGCCAGGAAAAAAGCAAGGAGCATCATGGCAGAATGGAGTAGAGTCGTTTCCTTAGTCGTAAAACAGAGTGCTAGCCATAATCCGGATAACAAAAGCATCCGGGGCCTGCGTGTTCTGGCGAAGTTCTCGGCGGAGAGCAAAAAAGCAAACGTGAAGAGGACCAGGTATATCTCGTGAATGAACTCTCGGCTGTAGAAAACAAACGTCGGAGACGCAGCGACCAGGGCTGCTGCACAGACGGCCGGGAACTTCCCGAGACGTTCTTTGAGCAGCCAGAATAGAACGACCATCAGTGTGCCCAGAAGGGCCGGCACGAACCTAAGGGCGAAGCTGCTCCTCCCGAACAATTTGACGGCCGGAACGGCCAAATAGTATATGATGGGGCCGTGGTAGTTCTGGGGGTTGTAGTGATAGGAGTGATGCTCGATCAGACTGTCCAGGAAGAAGCCATTGACGCCTTCGTCGTGGTGAAACGGCTTGATCTCAAGGTTCCAG
Source organism: uncultured bacterium (assembly GCA_964554005.1). GTDB lineage: Bacteria > B130-G9 > B130-G9 > B130-G9 > B130-G9 > B130-G9. The sequence goes on from CAZKNE010000053.1 coordinate 9,053, forward strand.
AACCGCAGCGCGACAGAGAGCAGAGCGACAGCCACGAACAGAAAGAAGAAGACGTCGTAGGCCCTCTTGTCAGTGCTCATCCGCCCGCCTCGACGCTCATCTTGGGTCTCCTCACGTCGAACACCTTGACCCCGTCCGAGGCATAGACCGTCTCAAGAGCCGATTCAAACTTCTGAAGCCCGGCCTCCCCATAGACCTGCCTTTCGACCTCGCCATAGTAGATCAGCTGAATACCGTATTTCGAGATGACATCGATAGCCACGTTTGGGTCAGTGGACCTGAAG
>CAZKNE010000054.1:0-1078 GCA_964554005.1 uncultured bacterium
TCCGCTGGAACGCTCAAGATAACGGGCAAACCTATTCCAAAGAGCCAATACCTAAACCCAAGCTGAAACTGGCACGAAGATACAGGGACAGAATGATTGAGGCGATCGCGTACACTGATGAGTCGCTTCTGGAGAGAGTAGCCAACGGGACGGACGATGTTGCGCCCTCAACGCTTCGGGTCGCCCTTCGCGCCGCGGTGATGCGTTCGGAGCTTGTGCCAGTCTTTTGCGGTTCTGCGCTCCACGACACAGGGGTCCAACCCGTGCTCGATGCCATAGTTGAGTATTTTCCCTCTCCCATTGAGGTCCCGCCGGTCGTCCGTGAGAACCTTCTGACGCATAAAGTTGTGGACATACAGCCAAACGTGAATGACCCTTGTGCAATTCTCATTTTCAAGGTGATGCACCTACAGGATAGGGTGAAGGTGTGGTTTTGCCGAGTCTATTCTGGTGTTGTTCGGGAGGGTGATATTCTCTACAACTCGACGAGAAAGGTCGCCGAGAGAGTGTCGCATGTGTTGCGAATATATGGTCCCAAGAGGGAGACGATCGCCGAGGCCAGGCCGGGCGAGATAGTTGGCCTTGTTGGTCTCAAGAATAGCTATACTGGGGACACATTGTGCAACAGCGTCAGGCCCATCATTTTTGAGTCGATGGACTTCCCGGAGCCGGTCGTTTCCATAGCGATAGAGCCGAGAGCTCAGAGCGACTTGAAGAAGATGCATTCGTGCCTTGGGCATCTTCACTCCGAGGACCCTACTTTCCACGTCAAGCAGAACAAGGAGACTGGACAGACGGTTATATCAGGGATGGGCGAGCTGCACCTGGAGGTCATCGTTGAGAGACTCAGGCGGGAGTTTAGAGTTGAGACGAGGACTGGCCGGCCCCAGGTGGCTTACAAGGAGGGCATCAAACAACAGGGGACCGGGACGGGCGTTTTCTCCAGAACATCTGCCTCAAGCACCCAGTCGGCCACCATCACGCTCCTCGCCAAGCCTGCGCCTCGTGGACATGGACTAATCATTGAATCGGACGCTGATCTCGACGAGAGATCAGCCGGCAGATATGGCGCGATCAA
>CAZKNE010000054.1:1088-9277 GCA_964554005.1 uncultured bacterium
ATGAGCGCCGGCGTCCTGATGGGTTATCCCTTGATAGATGTTTGCACAACGATCGTGTCGGTCGAAGAGGAGAACTTGGACCGACCTGAACAGGCATACTATAGCGCAACGACCACAGCGTTCAGAAAGGCGCTGCAAAATGCACATCCAGTCCTGCTGGAGCCGATCATGAGGGGCGAGATCATGACACCGCGCGAGTATGCCAGCAGGGTTATTGAGGGGCTTAGCATGAGAGGCGCCAAGATCAACGAGATAGTGAGCAGAGGCCCGCTCCAGATAATCTCTGTTAGCATCTCGCTCTCGAAGACCTTTGGGCTTGCAACGCAGCTTCGCTCCGAGACTCAGGGCCGGGCGAGCTACATGGTGAACCTGTCGCACTATGCAGAAGTGAAGTGAAGTCCGAGGCATCAAACTCAGAATCCAGAGTCGGATGTTCTGACAAGACCTCCGCCCCCAGACGACCGGCCGCTCTCGTGTTTATGCTTCTTCTCTGCGTTTTCGCCTTCAAATATCATTACGAGTTTATGCAAACAAGGCGCGTGATGCCCCTTGCGGGGAGGCCGTTTTCGCACTTTGTGATTGATGCGAGATTCGCGAACGTTCCGGCTGACACCGCGGCCAAGGTTCACGTGGGCGATCAGATGAGGCTCCGTGGATGGACGGTCGCCATGGTCGTCGAGAAGTCGTTGGAGGAAGCTTTGGGCTCAAATGTTAGAGAGCTCCGCCTTCGCCTTCGCTCCCCGAACTGGCTCCAGTATTATCTTGAGACGTCTTCTGGCACCGAGGTGGTCTTTAAGACAAACAGATACCTGTTAGACGGCCGGATCGAACAAGTTAGCCCATAACGCTGCTGTGGACTGTTCTCTCTCCCCCAAATGGTTATGAGGATGCTGAGAGCAACTGGGCAATGCCGAAACTCGTTCGGGCGCCAGTTACGAGGTATCTACATTCTTCTTCTCCAGCGCCGTGAGCCGGGCGTTGGTATCTTTGTAGTTGAAATCCACGAGGATGATCTTCTCGTAAAGTGTCTTGGCATTGGCCGATTGCCCTATCTTCTCGTATGCGTGGGCCAGGTTGTAGAAAATCTCGATATTATCAAGAGTTACCGATTTATTTGTGGTAACCTCAAGGAACTTCTTTATCGCAAGATTGTGCCGACCCTTGATAGAAAAAAGCTGACCCAACAGGTTCGAGGCGCGAACGTAGTGCCCAGAGCCCGGTCGCACTCTCTGGAACATCGACATGGCCTTATCTTCCTTGCCGATTTTCATATTAGTCTGTCCGGCCTCAAAGAACTGGCCTGAGGCCTCGAAGAGTGGTGCGGCCTTTTCGGGATTGTTGGCCTTCGCGTAGTATTCGGCGGCGTGGTTGGTAGAGCCGGCCTTTTCGTAGTTTTGGGCGGCCCTTTCCCACTTGCCCGCAGCCACGAACATTGATGCGGCGGAGGCGTGTTCTCCTGCCGCCTCGAACATCCGCCCCGCGTCGAGGGTCTTGGCAAGCCGCTCGTAGAGCCCGGCCGCCTGAATATAGTCTTCAACCTTCTCGAAGAGTTCTGCCGCTTCCTCGATCTTATCGGCATTGAGCGCTTTAAGGGCAGAGGCCTTGAGGGCACCTTTCTCGTTCTCTGCACGTCGAAAGGTCTCGGCCGCCTGGTCGAAGCGTTTAGCCTCAAGGAGCATGTTAGCAGCTCCCTCGTCGTCGCCAGACCTGGAGAGCATCTCCGCGGCCGATGAAACGTCTTTTGCTGCCTTATAGAGCCTGGCCGCGGCTCTGTAGTTGCTGGCTTTCTCAAAAGCCCTCGCGGCCTTTAACGCAGCTTCTTGCCCTCTTTTGGTCAGGCTTAACGACGAAGTCCCGAAATCTCTCGAGAGCGAGTGAGCATAGACCATCTCGTAAGCGTTTGCGGCTTTCTCGTATTCTTTGGCCTCATCGAAGAGCGCAGCAGCCTTCTCAGAATCGCCCGCCTTGTTATACATCTCCGCCGCCCTACCCGGCTCACCGCCCTTGAGATACATCTCCGCCGCAACGTAGTTCTTGCCTTTCTCGGCGGCCTTCTCGGCGGCAGAAATATACATCTCTCTAGCAGTTCCCAGATCGCCTGATTTCTCATAAAGCGCGGCCGCTCTGTCATACTCCTCTAACTTGGCGAAGATGGAAGCTGCCTGATTATATCGCTGTATTTTCTCCGCAAGCGAGGCAGCAGCGACGAGCTCGTTGCCCTTGAGATAGGCTTGCAGCGCACGCTCGAACTCTCCGATAGAGTCAAGCAGTGCTCCAGCCTGACTGAAGTGCCCATCGTCCATCAAGTATTCCGCCTGACGGATCAACTTGTGCTTCTGGAAGAAATTGAGCCGGCGAGAAACGACCTTTGACCGCCGCTCGGGGAACAATTTGCCGGCCAGGCCCTTGAGAAACAGCACGGCCATTATGGCCGCGACGAAGGCTATGAACCCGAACAGAACCGGGTTGTCGCCCCCGCCAGACCTAAGCCAGTTGTGCAGATTTGCTAATAGAGCAGCCATTAGAAAATGCCTCTATTGAGTTACAGTAACCTGCCCGGTCGTCGAGCCGATGTACCCCTGTAGGTCCCTGACCTCCAGCTTGATGGTCGAAAGCCCCGGCGTGGAATAAGAGTGGTGGGCAGTTTTTGTGAAGGTCCAATCCTGGTCCCATACGCCATCATTCTCCCAGTCCCATCTGATCTTGAGCACTACCAGTGCGTCCTCGATGTCGTAGGATTCGCTCGCATCGAAGTGGAATAGTTCCCCAGCGCCCGCCTCGGTTGGCGTAACCGTGAACTTGGCGACGGGCTTGTTTACACGCTGCACAACGAAGGAGCTCATGGGTGAGAAGAAGTCAAAGGTCCCTGGCCGCGCCAGTGCCGCGTAGAATGTGTATTGGCCGACTGGTATGATCAACGTGTCCTCGATCGAGAGAATTTCCTCTGTCGTTTCAGTCTGGCTCGGCTCGATAGACATCCTCTCCGCCCTGGGTGCAGCTGACATCCACGGGAGATAAAACAGCCCGAAATCCGCCATCACAGCCACGTATCTATCAACCTCGACCGTCTCGCCAGTCCGGTTTGTGTAGCCCACTGAAACAACGAATGGCTTCTCATCTCCCGCGCCCACGACATCTCGGTTTGCCCACACGCGTATCCGCGGCTGCTCCGTGCGCCCAACCCAGCCGGAGTTCGGCCCACCGTGGGCGCCCATGTCAGTTGGCGAACCGTCGAGGTCCTTATAGCCCTCAATAGTATATCCAGCGTCTATGCACGGCGAATCATCAGCCAGCCTGAAATCAACATCGTCAGGAGCGACGAAAGCGGGGTCCACGTCGAGCTCGCCCACGCCCGGCGACGGCACGAAACCGTTCCCATCGAAATCAACATAATTGCCGTCGGTGTTGTTGTATAGGTCGTTGTAGAGGATCATCGGCTCAGCATCCGGCCCTGTCATTATCCCGAACCGGCACTCGGAGATGATGTTGTTGGCGATTATCGGTGCGCAATCGTAGCAAAACGCGCCTCGGACGAGATTGTAGCCCTTGCCGAGGATCACGTTGTTGGCGACGATGAAGCCGCTCGAGCCTTCCAGGTGCACCGCGTCGAACTTGTTATCTAAGATGTAGCTGTTGAGGATGGCGCCGGAGCACGATTCTACATTGACCCCGTTGTCCGTCCCAGTGATCACACTGCGATAGACCTCAACGTGCGAGTTGTCGAGCTTCATGCCGGCGTAGGCGCCGAGAACGTCGCAGTTCTTGATCGTGGCCGTGCAGTTGGCGCAATAGACCGCGATGAATGGAGGGGCGCCTGTGATGTCATTGTTGACTATATCTATTGAGCCTGCCTCCACCTGGACGTCGTAGTAGTGGCCGAGAAGAGCGTTGTCTTCCAGCAAGACGCCGGAGGCCTCCGAATACACGCACGACGGGTTCCCGATGATTGTGAAGCCGCGCAGGGTCGTATTATTGGCCATTACGACAGCGTGATAGTAGTTGTCGCCCTGAATCGTCGTAGTATCCAGCCCCTCTCCCTCGAGGGTGATGTCGTCCTTCAGCTTGATGTTTCCGCTGTAGGGCGTTTCGCTGCCCGCTACCCAAATAGTGTCTCCCGCAGCCGAGGCGTCAATTGCATCCTGAATGAATGCGTAATCGTCAGGGACAAGTATCGTGTTCTGTGCCCAGGCAATGCTTGCCCAAAGCACCACGAGAAAGAGCAGCCAACTTCGATAGAACAGGCGACGAGACATTTATATCCTCCGAATGTTGCAGAAATGCTAAATATTCCAACCTCATTTCTATTAGAAGGAGCTAGAATACGAACGGAGCCGTTCCGAGTCAATTGATTTTGCTCTACGAAAAGATCAGAAGGCGTGAACGCCGACGGAGCGATGTCATCTGGACTGTGCCAGCGTCCTGGCCATACTATCCGCTAGTTTGAGCGATTCGACCATGCTCGTGGCATCTGCAATCCATCTGCCGGCGATGTCGTTCGCCGTCCCGTGCGAGACAGAAACTCGGACGATGGGCAGGCCGACTGTTACGTTCACCGCGCGTTTTAGGCCCACGATCTTGACAGGGATCAGCCCTTGGTCATGATACATGGCTATTATCGCGTCAAATCTCTGGGCGCTTTCAGGCGCAAAGAGCGCGTCGGCGGGGAACGGGCCCAGCACATCGATGCGCTCTTTTTTTGCTGCTTCAATGGCCGGGATGATCGATGCGATCTCCTCTTTGCCGATTGTGCCGCCCTCACCAGCGTGCGGATTGAGACCGCACACTCCTATCTTGGGCTTTTCGATACCGAAAAACATAGTCAATGTCCGCTCCGCGAGCAGGATGAGTCGCTTGACGTTCTTCTCAGTTACGTGTTCATGGACTTCTGCTAAAGGGATGTGTGTCGTTAGAAGAAAAACCCGAAGCGCCTCACAGACGAACATCATTGCGAAGTCGCGCACGCCCATTGCACTTGAGATAAGCCCGGTATGACCGGTGAAGGCCACACCAGCGTCGCAGATCGCTTTCTTGGAAACAGGCGCAGTCGCTATCGCTGAGATTGCGTCTGCCTTGCAGAATCTGATCGCTGTTACGATGTAGTCTATCGCCGCTTTCCCCGTGAACATGCCGGGCTTGCCATAATTGAGCGCAGCTTGTTCGACGTTATGAAGGTCGAACACGAACAAGGCGGAGGGATCATCCCTCACGAGGCGCGGGATGTGGACCACGTCGCTCTCTTCGATTCTCACAAGCCGCACTTGGCAGCTCATCGCTTGAGCGACAGCCTCAAGGAGCGCCAGATCGCCGATCACGACATTGTTGAGAGTTTTTCCCAGGTTTAGAAGTTCAAGGTGCGCCTTGAGCACAATCTCTGGCCCGATCCCCGCCGGGTCTCCCATCGTGATTCCGACAATTGGTTCCTGCATATCACGCCAGAAGTTACCATTTCGCTTATGGTGGAACAAGCTTGGCCTCGCCCCGGCGATGTTGACATTTCGTGCCCGGTTTGTAGGCTCGTCATCATGAGAAAGTGCATTGCACGACGTGCCTACTGGGCATCTCTGCTCGCTATATGCATCGTCCTCCTCGTGCGCCCTGATTCGGCGCAGGCGGCGGAGGCATCCCGGATTGGTGACGCATCGGGCAAGCTGATAACCGTGCCGACTCACGTTTCGCGTATTGTCTCCCTTGCACCGAATCTGACCGAGATTCTGTGTGGCATTGGACTTGGGGAGAAGCTCGTGGGCGTCAGCAGCTATAGCGACTACCCGGCCGCTGTAAAAAAACTCCCGAAGGTCGGCGGGTTCGCCTCGCTCAACGTTGAGGTGATTGTGTCGCTGAGGCCTGACATCGCTGTTGGAACTATGGATGGCAACTCTGAGACGGACGTTGCGAAGCTGAGGTCTCTCGGCATACCGGTCTTCTGCGTGTTCCCCAAGAATATGAAGGGGCTGATGCAGTCAATCGACCAGCTGGGCAGGCTCTTCAGACGCGAGGCCGAGGCAAAGAAGTTGGTGAGCAACATTGAGCTTGTGGTCAAGCGAGTCAAGCGGAAGGCAGAGAGGCTCACCAGAGGCAGGGGCCGGCCCAGGGTTTTGATCGCGCTGGACATCAAGCCGGTTGTAAGTGCAACTGCCCAGACCTTTATCGGCGAGCTTATCGAGATAGCCGGAGGTGTGAACGTTGTGGGGGCTTACGGGATTCGCTATCCGAGACTTGGCCTGGAGACCATTGTGGCGTCGGCGCCGGATGTCATTCTCGTGACTGGGCACGGCAGTCGCAAGGAGTTGTTGAAGGACTTGCGCTCGTGGGCGAGGTGGAGGGAGATACCTGCGGTCAAGAATGGCAGGGTCTATCTGCTCGACCCGGACATCACGACTCGGCCGGGGCCAAGAGTGGCTGGGGCGCTGATGACGATTCAGAGGAAGCTTTTTGCAAAGTAGTCGTGGGATTGAAGTATTGAGGGTATGAATAGCGTTAGCAGAAGTAACCTCTTGCGCTGGCTGATTATCGCTTTCGCAGGTGCGTTGGCCGGGCTTTACGTAGGTGGGTTTCTCCCGGGGATGTGCGCCAGCCTGAATAACGGACCGCGGTATGCCATCTTTGGCGTCTGTGGCTCCCTCGCGGTGATTCTTTACTTCATGTTCGTCTCGAGGCTTTTGACGGGCAAACCGCTCGGGGTCCTTGCGCAAGATAGCTATCTCTCGTTTCTGCCTGTCTTGGCGCTTGTGACTATCCCTTTGTTCATCCCGCGATTCTCAACCTCCCTCAAGACCTACTTCTCGTGCTATGTGGAGAGACTTGGGCCGAAGGTTTTTCTCTTCGCGCTGATCTTTGGGGCGCACGCCTTTATCATTGCTGCGTCCAAACCCAGGCTGCTCAAAAGGATGGACGCGTTTGTCGTGCGCAACGAGCGCCGTCTGCTCACGGCAATCGTGCTCGTATACATAGTCTTCTTCTTGTGCACGGGACTGTGGGACTATTACATCTTCGGCAATTGGTTCGACCTCTCGAGGTTCACAACAGCACAGTATAGCGTGTCGCAGGGACATTTCTTTCTCTCGAGGCTCCATACCCAGTCTGGCAACCAGATATATGAGCTCGTGGGCGATCATTTTGCGCCCATAAAACTTCTCATTCTGCCCTTTTTTCTGATCTTCAGAACCGCTGCCGTATTCCTAGTCTTCAGGACTATTGTCATGGGTTGTGCCGCGATTCCCTTTTTTTTCCTGGCAAGGCTGCGGCTGAGCTCGCTCGAAAGCACAGCATTTACCGTCGCATATCTGCTCATCCCCACGGCGATAGCCCAAAACTACACCGGATTTCATCCGATCTTACTCGCAACGTTCCTCGTGCCATTCGCGATCTATTTCTTCGAGACGAGGCGCTTTGGCTGGTTCATGACTTTGATGGTGCTTTGCAATGGGATGAAGGAGAACGTGCCGTTCATAATGCTCTTTTTTTCGGGTATCGCGCTGCTGCAACGCAGGCCAAGGAGATGGGTCATTGTGCCAGCCGTCGTCAACATCGCGTGGATGATGTTGGTGTTTTTGGTGTTGTTTCCGTTGTTTAGGACGGCGGACAACATGATGCTGGTGCGCTATCCATATATTCGCTCCATCTCCCAGCTGGCGCTCAGCACGCTTCAAAATCCGCACACATTGCTGGGAAACCTATTCCTAGCTCAGAAACAAGAATATCTCTTCTACTTGTTTGCCCCGTTTTTGTTCTTACTGCCGTTTGGCAGCCTTTACTGTTTGATGGGCCTGCTTCCGGCCTTCGTCGTCGTCGGGCTGATGAACTGGGCAGTCCCCATAACATTCCATCACGGCATTCTTCCCTCAGCATTTTTGGCGGCGGCGAGCCTGTTCACGCTCTGGCGATTGGCAGGCCGCCGGCGAGTCCTCTCGATCGCAATATCGATTTTAGTGCTCGTTGTCGCGATCTCCTACGCTCCTATGTGGTGGGGCTCATTCAAGATGCACAAGGACCATTATTTCGAGGCGCAGAAAAAGGCGATTGCGATTGTGCCGCCCAACGTCCCCGCGACCGCGCCTCGTTACATGCTGCCGCACCTTGCGTCCCGCAATGAGGTGTATTTTCTTGGGAAGAGGGCGATTGCGCCCGGTGGTGTGAAGTATGCTATTGTTGACGTGGAGTAGGTAACGACTTGGTGGGAGCCGCCAGTG
>CAZKNE010000055.1:0-673 GCA_964554005.1 uncultured bacterium
ACTTCCTTGCGCAGTCGGCTCAGCTCTTCGCTTTCTCTGGTTTGGCCTTTAGCGGTCATGCTAGTCCCAGTACGGTCTCCAACGAAATGGTCTTTAGGTTGATACTACTACTGTAGCATCGGACGTCAATAAACGCTCAGGCTCTATCCGCCGAAGGTCGCAACCTAAAATCACGAACGAACGCTGCCGCCAGCCCAAAACATGCACAATCACTCCCGCCGAGTAGAGAGGCGCAGCACTATTCTTGTGCTGTAATCCGTGGCGTCCTCTCTCAAGAGCTCCTCAACCGACAGCGTCCCACCGTTTCTCTTGACCACTGCATAGCACTCGGAAAGCCCAAGCCCATATCCTGAACCCTCCGGCTTCGTCGTGTAGAAAAGGTCGAATATGTTCTCCCAAGCCTCTCTCGGTATCCCGGGACCATTGTCAAGGAACGACGTCTCAACTAGCTTGCCGTCATCAACAACATCCGTGCGGAGCAGCACGCGTCCTGATTCAGGCGCCTCATTGCCCTCACTGGCGTAGTAGATCGCGTTGCGCAGGAGCTCGCGGAGCACCATGTTGAGCTCGGACGGTCTGCACTCGACCTTTGGCAGTGTGCTCAGACGCTTCTGGACCGTGATACCTGCCTCCTTAACGTCGCTGGCACAAACCTTGATGACGTTCTCGATAT
>CAZKNE010000055.1:683-9234 GCA_964554005.1 uncultured bacterium
TCAAGTCTGACGAACCCCCTTATTCTCTTCACTATCTCGGCGATTCCTTCGCTCCCTTCCAGGATTCCGCCAAGAGGCCCAGGTAGCCCCTCCTCAACGAGATAGCCGAGCTCTTCCGTGTCAATCTCCTCGCCCCCTAGGATAGCGCTCAGAGTATCCCTCAGCTCCTCAACGCTCTGCTCAAGAGATTGCGCACCGCCCTTGATTTTGGCGAGCATATTATTGATTTCATGCGCGATCCCGCGCGCCATGTTCTGCATCGAGATCATCTTGAGGTCTTGAAGGTCGTGCAGCCGCCTCTCCAACACCTCGACCAGGTCCTGATTCCGCCTTGAAAGAGCAGACAGGTTGGCGACTTGTTGAGCATTCTGAAGAGAAAGCGCCGCCTGAACACAGAGGGCCGACAGATATTCCTCGTCATCCTGCGTGAAGACCCCAGACCTCCTGTTCATAACCTGAATCACGCCCACCCGGTTGCCATCTGACAGCTCAAGCGGCATGCAGAGCATCGACCGTGTCCGGAAACCAGTCCTAGCGTCAACGCCTGAATTGAATCTCTCGTCGCTGTGAGCGTCGGCGATGTTGACGGTTTCCCCTGTCTGGGCAACGTAGCCTGCGATGCCATCACCGATCTTGAGCCTTATCTCCCGCACATTCTTACCTTGTACAATCCGAGACCATATCTCGCCACTTCCGGTGTCAACTACATAAAGCGTGCTCCGCTCCGCATCGAGGCTCCGCGTCGCAACGTCAACTATCGTTGAGAGAACTTGGTCAACGTCGAGGCTTTCGTGCAACCTCCGATTGATCTCGACCAACGTCCGAAGCCGAGCATTCTCCTTCGCGAGGTTTGGCTCGCCTCGGCTAGCGGCATTCTTAGAACTTCCCACTATCGCCTCCCATAGTGATCATTTCGGCCCATGATACCTCAACCTGCTTGCCGATCAACAAGTGCGTTCGGCCGCCCCGATAATCAGATTGGTCGTTTCTGAAGTTGGCTGCCACATAGGCACAGGAGTTCATGTCGAAAGGCGAGTTGCTGCCTCTTTCAGTTAACGGGTGCGAACGAGGGGTGCAGGCTGTAATCCCCGATAGGGGATACCGTGGGTAGCCGTGCGTGCAACGCAACGGGGAGGTTAGAAAGGGGGATTGTGGCGCTATTCGCACCGTCAGGCTACGCCTGCGGCTACCCATGGTCTGCCCTTTGGGCACGAGCTTCTGCCCTCCATCCGCGAGGCAGCCGCAACGTTCCCCGCTCCAGTCTGATTATTGGAAGTCGGAAGGTCTGGTTTGCAGACTCGAGGTCCCCCAGCTTTACAAAGCACGGAAGGCGTGTCAGTTTTGACGTGGCACCTCAGATGGGTGAACAAATCACTTATGCACACACCTATTGTCGCAGGGAGGGTCAATGAGAGGTTACGTTCAGGTCTATACAGGGAACGGCAAGGGCAAGACGACAGCAGCTTTAGGCCTCGCCCTTAGGGCAGCCGGCGCCGGGCTCAAGGTCTTCATTGCGCAGTTCGTCAAGGGCATGCACACAAGCGAGCTTGACGCCCTAGAGCGATTGTCGGACCTGATCACAGTCAAGCAGTTTGGCCGAGGGGTCTTCATTCACGATGAGCCGAGCGAGGCGGACGTGCAGGCGGCGCAGAAAGGTCTTTCGGAGGTCAAGGAGCGCATCGCATCTGGCGAGTATCAGCTCGTCATCCTGGACGAGGCGAACATCGCGACGCATTTCAGAATGTTCTCGGTCGAGGACCTGTTGTCTGTGATCGACGGAAAGCCCGACGACGTGGAGCTAGTGATCACAGGCCGCAAGGCCGATCCAAGGGTGATTGAGCGGGCGGACCTCGTAACCGAGATGGTAGAGGTGAAGCACTACTATCAGAAGGGGATCGAGGCGCGAAAGGGGATTGAGAAATAAGATGAGATGTCCCGAATTATGTATTGATTGGGAATGTCCGATAGGAGTACATTGAGCAGGCTGTCTGAATCCATTTAGGGTAACTGTCATGTCATCAGAGCGAATCTTGGTTGTGGCTCGCGAGGTTCTGGAGCGGAGCGTGTCCCATTTGCGGCCGCCGGCATCAATGCAGGCTGGTCCTGAGCAGGAGGTGCTCTCCCGCTCCAGCAAGCCTATTCTGGAGCCTTTCGGCAACACTGAGGTTGCGTGGGAAGCGCTAAAGGCTATGTCCGGTTCTTATCGGTTTGTTGAGCGTGATGATGCCGAAAATGACCCGTCGCTGAAACAGATTATCCCCTATGTCATCATCAGATACGGGACTAGTGTCCTGCTAATGAGGCGCCTTCACAGCCAATCGGAGAGTCGGCTCTGGGACAAGCTATCTCTCGGCATCGGAGGGCATGTGAATCCGGAGGACGGCTCGGCGGACTTTTTCGACACTTTCTTATCAGGCATGGAACGTGAGCTACACGAGGAGCTCTACATCTCGAACAAGTACGCCTGTCGGCTCGTCGGATGCATCAACGATGACACAACCGACGTGGGAAGAGTCCATTTCGGCATCGTGTTTCAGGCGATCTTTTCAAACAATAGCGCTCGGATTCGCGAGACATCCAAAATGACCGGTGAGTTCATCGAGATTAAGGAGCTCGCCTCAATCCGCCCGCAAATGGAATCGTGGTCGCAAATAGTGTTCGACCATTTCCTCTCCAGGCTGGTCTAATTCGGGTCTTAATAAGCCAGGACGCGGTGCCCGGCTCAAGCGCCCTGACCTTCGAGAAGGGCGCATGCTGTCTCTGCGGCCGAGAAGATGGTGAATTGGTTGTGAAGGGGAGGAACCCAACTCTCGGCGGCAATTCGCCGGAGTTTGCATTCATCAGGTGCCCCGAGTGTCGCGTCCTCTTCCTTGACCCCAAGCCAACAGCCGAGAGTATTGACCTTCTGTATCCAGACCAATACTACGCGAGGGATTTCCGGGCGATTCGTCAGGCCGTTATGCACAAACCTTCCCATCTGAAGCAGCGGCTTCAGGCCCGGATACTGCGCTGCTATGGCCTGATTCAGGAGCCCGAGGCCGAAAAATGCGAGAGTAGCTCGCATTGGAGCCTGCCAAAACCACTTGCGGCTCTCTGGGACCTCGTGTGCAAAATCTCCGTCTTCCCGCTTGTCGTTCGACAGAGCTCGCTTCTCAGAACCCTGGTCTATAACCGCCGGCTCTTCCTATTTCGCCGAAAGCCTGCCCGCGTGCTCGAAGTGGGATTCGGCAACGGCCTCTTGCTGGACGCTCTTTCACACCTTGACACGGAGCTTTTCGGGACAGAAATCTCGCCCGAAGCGTGCAAGGTCCTGGCCGCAACCCTCGGTGTCAACGCGTTCTGCGGGCAGTTATGGGAAGCCAACTACGAGGACAACCAGTTCGATCTTGTCATATTCTCGCACTCACTCGAGCACCTCGCCGATCCCATGCGCGCCCTGCGCGAGGCGCAAAGGATAGTCGCTCCCCAGGGGAGAGTTGTTATCAGCGTGCCCAACCCAGATTCGCTCTCAGCGAGAACGTTCAAGGAGCACTGGACTGGTTACGATTTTCCCAGACATCTCTTCCTGTTTGGCTCCGATGCACTGTCCATGATGGCCGAAAAAGTAGGTTTGAGGCTCCAGACAATTCAGTTCCCAATGGAAGCCTGCCTGCACCATCTCGCCGAATCGATCAACTCGCGCCTCGGCCTGCGCCTCATCCCTGAAGTCGCATCCAGAACGCTCATCGCTGAGCTCTTATACCTGCCGATCATTGTGTTCAAGGCAGGAGATGTCCTAACTGCTTCTTTTCGCGCCAAGAAGTGACGATGCGCTTCAAATCCAGCGGCAGCGCTAAGAAGAGGTCAGGTCCTAGACCTCCAAAATCCGTTCCCCCTCGCTGGACGCCACAACGAGGCACAATTCAATGAAGGCGATGCTTTTCTGCGCGGGCATTGGGTCACGGCTGTTACCGATCACGGAGACCGTCCCAAAACCGATGGTGGATTTCTTTGGCCAGCCGTTAGTGGACTACACACTGTCCCAGCTTGCGGGTTGGGGCATAGATGAACTCGTGGTGAATCTGTTTCACAGGTCCGAGACCATTAAGCGGCACCTCGTATCTCGCTGGCGGAGCAAGTTTAGCCTACACTTCTCAAAGGAGCAGGAGCTGCTCGGGACCGGCGGCGGCCTGAAGAGAGCGGAGCGGCTCCTCGGCGATGAGACTTTCCTGGCAGCTAACAGCGATTTTGTTCTTGACCCAACAATGAATATGGAGCAGATGCTTGAGATGCACTCCGATAAAAATGCCGCCGCAACGTTACTCCTTGCCCAACGCAAATCGCAGAAGTACACGCCGATCCAGACCGATGCCGAGGGCCGCATCTCGATGTTTGGCGGGCTGTTCGGCACTGCTGACGGCGAGCGCCCGTCCTACGTGTTTTGCGGCCTGCACATACTCGAGGCAGTCGTCTTCGATTACCTCTGTTCTGGCCGGCCGGACACGGTGATGTCGGCTTATGTAAAGATGCTACGCACAGGGCTGCTCGTTCAGGGATTCGTGCATAACGGCTACTGGCAAGAGTTGGGGGACAAAGAGGGCTACTTACAGGCGCATTTCGATGTTCTTGACGGCACGAGCCCGCTGCGGCGAGCGGTCGAGATGGCCGGCAGATACGCGATTATTGAACAACATCAGCAAACAGAGGCCCTGGAGAAGCTCGACATCAACGTGTCTAGCGGGGCGAAGATTGAGCCTCCTGTTGCGCTTGGTGCGTCTTGCTCAATCGGCAAAGGCGCATCGGTTGGGCCCTACGCAATTGTGGGCGAGGGCGCCAGCATAGGCCGTGGCGCACGGACCACGCGATCGGTCGTCTGGCGAGGTGCCAAGATAGCTCCAGACGCAGTCCTTGCCAACGAGATAGTCTCATCCTAGCCGCTCGGCGTTCTACCGCCATCCGGCGTCGCGTATGAAGCCCCTGGTTACGTCACGCATCTCGTCCATTACCCGATCGCCAGCGACAGGACGTCAAGATGACGGTTCCACGCTCGCAGCGCAGCCGTAGCCAATCGCTTCCACGGCCTTGCAGAGCGCCTCGGCGTCGAGGTCGTTGCCATCCAGAAGCGCCTTTCCAGTCCTGAGATTCACATCAACCGCCTCGACTCCCTTGCTGTCCTTCAAGGCGCGTGTAACAGCCGCAACACAGTGGCTACAGGTCATTCCCGTAACGTTCAGTGCCAGCATTCTCTCCTCCTTGTCTTTGGGGATTGGTTCATGATGAACGTGTCTGCTTGCGTATGCTGACCAAGCCAGCACCGCCAGAAGAACTATGGCGCTCGCAGACCTGAGCTGCGGCGGGAGCATCCAGGGTATGTAAGGCTCCACGGTTTGGGATGTGGCAGTGTATATCGCATCGAGGATTGTCCCGAACAACAGGGCACATCCAGCAGTAGTGAGAAGGTAGATAACCGCAGTCCTGCGTCCCATCACCTTCCAGACAGTAGCGATTGTGGCAATGTTCGTCGCAGGTCCTGTCATGAGGAACACGAACGCAGCACCTGGGGAAACACCTATCCCAATCAGCGCCGCAGCAAGAGGCACGGAGGCCGTAGCGCATACATAGATCGGTATCCCAACGGCCATCAGCAGCAGCTTGGCCAGAAAGCCGCTGCCAAGCGATTCGGCAAAGAAATCCTGCGGTATGAGTGCCGAGATGAGCGCAGCGGCCGCTAGGCCAAAGAAGAGTGGCTTTGCGATGTCCCCAGCCAGAGTCACAAAACCGTACTTGAACACCTGCACCAACTTTTTGCCCTTGGGATGCACCATGCAGACCCCGGTTGCGCACGTGCATTTCGGTCTCTCTTGAACCTCCTCCCCGTCCTTCTCGTGAATTGATACCAGCGAGCCGCCGATGAGGCCCGTCAGAAGTGCCACTATTGGCCTGAATACGGCGAAAACCGGGCCCAACAGGCTGAGTGTTACGAAGATGCTGTCAACGCCTGTCTGAGGCGTAGAGAGCAGAAACGCTGTTGTGGCGCCTTTGCTTGCCCCCTGTCTTCTTAATGAGGCGGAGACGGGAATGACGCCGCAGGAGCACAGCGGCAGCGGAACCCCGAAAAGCGACGCCTTGACAACTGGCAAGAGGCCTTTTCCGCCCAGATGACGACGCACAACATCCGTCGAGATATAAACTGACAGCACCCCAGCCACAAAAAAGCCAAACAACAGGTAGGGCGACATCTCACCAAGCACGCCCCAGAACTCAGCTAACACATCAGTGATGACGTCAAGCATGAGCCAGACCCTCGTTCCGCCTGCATTCACGGATAAAGGACTCAGGATCAGCATCCTCCCTTATGCCAAGCCTCGTCATGGCGAAATCGTATCGCACGGGGTCTTCGGGTGCAAAACCTCTCAACGCCTCCGTTATCTCTAAGGCGCAGCGAATATCCGGGCTCTTTCTGTCCGTCAAGCGCAGAGCAAGTCCCATTCTGTGTATATGTGTATCCAGAGGCACGACCAGTCTCGAGGCTTCGACATTCTGCCATCCACCGGGATCAACATTATCCTTCCGCACCATCCAACGAAGGAAAAGGTTCAGCCGCTTGCACGCGCTGCCAAGACTCGGCGATGGAAGAAGGCTGTTGAAAACGCCTCTTTTGCTGCGAGCGAGTCTGAGCTCGTCAACGAACCTCTCAAGCGCCGGCATCACAGTCTCATCGCCGTCCTTCAGCCCAAGTCCAAAACATTCACGCAACGAACCGTATCGCGCGAGCACGCGCCTTGTGGCAATGAGAAGCTCAACGAGCTCGTCCCCGGTAGTGAAACGGTGCTTGAATCCCGAAAACAAGGGCCGCAGGCTATCCTGCGATATGTTAAGCAAAAACTCGTAGGGCGACGGTCCCAACCGGTCGAGAACGCCGGAAACGCTCCTTAGAATCTGTGCGACCCGACCGTAGGCTAGTGACGATGCGATGAGCGCCACTATCTCGCGGTCGCGGAGGTCCCGGTAATCGTAGAGGAATTCAAGCGGATCGGGATGAACGAACTCGCGACTGTTGTATCTCGCGTATAGTCGCTCAAGCGTCTGCCTATCTACGATCTCGCCCTACTCCTCAAGCTGAAAAGCGTCTTTGCTTGCGCCGCAGACAGGGCAAACCCAGTCATCTGGGATGTCCTCAAATGCGGTTCCCGGCTCAATCCCGCCGTCCGGGTCGCCCTTTTCAGGGTCATAAACGTATCCACAGACAGTGCAGACATATCTAGTCATTGGCCTCGCTCCTCGTTCTAATACTGTTTCTCATGCCTGGGGTTGGGTCTCGACATAACTCGGCGCATTCTTTGGCGTCTTGCCCTTCAGGTGTTTGTGGTAGTAATCATAAGTAAGCGGGTCCCCCGTCCGCACAATCGCGGCGGACAAAAGCTCGCCGACGAACAATGTGTGAGTGCCCACGTCCACTGCGTCAATGACCTTCGCCTCAAGCACCGAGAGAACATGCTCCGTTACGAGCGGGACTCCTGTCTGCCCAAGCTTGAACTCGACATTCTCGAACTTATCAATGTCATGTCCGGACCTGAAGCCGAACCGGCCTATGAACGTCATGGGCGTCGTTTGGTCCAGCACGCAGACACCGAAAACGCCGCTGTCGGAGATAAACTCGTGCGTCAGGTTCTCCTTGTTGATACTGACGGCAATTCTCGGAGGGCTCGCAGCGACCTGGACGACCGTGTTGACGATCTGACCGTTCAGTTTATCGCCTGAGCGCGAGCTCACGATATAAAGACCATAGCTTATTGAGAACAATGCTCTGAGGTCTAGTGCGGCTGCCATTTAGCATCTCTCCTTCATCTTGCGAGCCAAATCAACGCCCAGCGAGTAGCATTCATCGAGCGACTTTCGGTTCGGCACGTAGTTGGACTTGACGCCCTCGCTCACGAGCTCGACTTTCATAGCTCTCAGAAAGTCATTGATATGGCCAACAGCCTCGCCGCTCCAGCCGAACGACCCGAACGCCGCGCCAAGAAGGTTCTTGGGCTTCAGCCCTTTCAAATAGGTCAAGACATCCGCGACCAGCGTCAAGCGGGCGATCTGAGGCGTGAACTCGTTCAGTATTTGCTCTCGCCATGAGCTCATTCTGCGCGCCTTTCTTGGGCGTACGCACACAGACGGGACATGGAGCACTTGTTGCATTGAGGCGTTGTCGCTCGGCACACGGAGTGTCCAAGCGTCCACAGGATCAAATCGCACCTTCCGGGGTACTCGGGCCAAAGCTCGCGCGCTCGGTAGATAATATACTCGGTTGAACAACCCTGAGGGACAAAACCCAACCTCGAGAAAACCCGCCTAACGTGAGTATCTACGGAAATGTCTATTGAATACCGATCACTGACCTCAATACAGAGCTTCCTGACAAGGATGTTCGCAGCCATTGTCGCAATCTTCGGCCCGACGCCATCGAATTCTAAGAACCGGCGGACAATCGCAGCGCTGGGAGGCTTTCCCGCCCATATCCGTGAGGCATCGCCATTGTACTCATCCGCGATTCGCTTTATGGCTTGGTGAATGCAACGCC
>CAZKNE010000056.1:0-9223 GCA_964554005.1 uncultured bacterium
CGATATATATTGTGAGCTGCATCTTCTTTTGAGCTGCGCCACGAAGAATCGTGATTTGGTAGAGATAACCCGAGAGTTTGGGAAGCTTGCGATCGATTACGTGCTGTTTACGAAGCTCGATGAGTGCAACACCTTCGGTGGGATATTTAACGAGGTTTTGTGGACGCACAAGCCCGTGAGCTACCTCACGACGGGGCAGAATGTCCCTGACGATATTGAGGTGGCCGATGCAAGTCGAACAGTGGAGTTGGTCTTGATGAACAACCTCACAAAGAGGCAGACCCGCTCCGTACGCAAGGGCAGTGGATGATGAGCGATCAGGCCTTGAGATTGCGGCAGATAGTGGCCCATGAACGCCGCAAGTCTGCGCTTGACAGTGGCTCCGAACATGGGACCCTTGCCAAGCTGGCTCTGCAAGAGACCTCGCGTCGTGCTGGAGCAAGAGTAGTGGCAATAACGAGCGGAAAGGGCGGGGTTGGCAAGACTGTCATTACAGCGAATCTTGCCCTGTCATTCGCTATGGATGGCAAGCAAGTGATGTTGCTCGATGCGGACTTTGGGTTGGCAAACCTCGACGTCGTTCTGGGGGTTTCCGCCGAGCAAGACATTCGGGACGTGGTCTCGGGCAAGTCGAGCATCGCAGATGTGATTGTCGAGGGCCCCGAGGGGGTGAGGCTGATCCCGGCCGGCTCTGGAATACGCTCCCTGGCAAACCTCACTCAATCTCAAGTAACAAGCCTTCTAGACGAGGTCTTCGGCTATGACGAGCACGCTGATATCTTTCTCATCGACACGGCGGCCGGCATTGCAGCCGGGGTCGCCGGCATTCTCCTGTCGGCCGACGAGGTTATCATTGTGGCCCAGCCCGAACCGACCGCGGTCCTTGACGCATACGCAGTCATAAAGACGCTCGTCGCCGACCGCCCTGATGCGGAGATATATATTGTAGCCAACTGTGTCGCCTCTGACCAGCAGGGCTTGACGGTTTTCAACAACCTTCAGAACGTCTCGGAGAGATTCTTGAGCAAGCAGCTGACTTACGCTGGCTCGATTCCGCTCGATGCGCGACTCAAGGACGCTGTCAAGATGCGCAGGCCCAGTCTGACTGAGTTTCCCAACTCTCCCTTCAGCATTGCGATACGGAAGTTGGCCAGGACACTTGATCGAGTGGACAACGGAGAAAATCGGCTCAGTGGCGGTATCTCGGGCTTTTTCAGCCGCATGATCGGCACAGGTGCATCGTGAAAGATTCTCAGGTCAACAGCCCCGTAACTGGCTCCGAGAAGCGCGCAGTAAAGTCGGATGCAAGAGCACCGGTTAAGCTGGCTCAGGGCAAGATGGGTGCGCTTCTTGCGGCTGTCGCCGGGGCCATCGTGCTGACGTTCTCAGTATCACAGCAATGGAGCCTCATTGATACTGTGCGCTCTTTGGTAACGTCAGTGCTCGTCTTCTGGTTTCTGGGATGGTCCTGCGCTTTTGCCATAAACTGGCATCTTCGGGCCGCCCACAAGCGGCAATTGGCCAATGAGCGCGAGAAAGAGGCCCAAAAGAAGGACGCCGGGGACAAACAGGCCGCATCGCCCAATACGACTGTTGACCAGAACCAGGCCTCTCCTGCATAGTATTGGGTGGTGCAAGAGCAAGGAACATAGGGACACGCGATCATGCCTCGGTTACTGTCGCAAGAAGAGATAGACGCGCTGCTAACGCAGGTGCCGGAAGAGTCTGAAAAGGCGCCCGGCGGCCCGAAGGGCGCAGCGTCGATGCCGGGCAAGAAGGCCCAGCTATACGATTTCAAGCGCCCTGACCGCCTGTCTAAGGACAACATCCGCTCCCTGCACCTCATCCACGACAGGTTTGCAAGGAGCTGTTCGGCATCATTTTCTGCGTATCTCAGGACGATGTCAGACGTCAATCTACTCTCCGTTGACCAGTTGACTTATTTCGAGTTCTTAATGTCCCTGCCCGACCCAACTTGCCTCAATATACTGAGCATGCGGCCTCTTGAGGGCAGGGCGGCGCTGGAGATCAACCCCTCGATCGTATTCCCCGTTGTTGACAAGCTTTTAGGTGGGCCAGGGCAGCCGCTGGCCGAGGTCCGGGAGATCACGGATATCGAGTTCGGTATAATAGAGGGAATGCTCAAGCAGTCACTCAGGGACCTCCAGGACGCATGGTCGCAGGCCATGAAAGTTGAGATAGCAATTATCGAGAAAGAGACGACTCCGCAGTTGATGCAGATCGCGGCTCCGAACGAACCAGTTGTGCTTGTAACATTCGAGATCAAGATAGCCGAACTCTCGGGAATGATGAACCTGTGCATACCGTCGAGAATGCTCGAACCTGTCATGAATCGATTCACTCAAGATTGGTATTCTGTCTCCGTTGCGAGCCGGCCGGAGAAGGTCGGTCTCTGGATCAACGAGTTACTGAACGAGGTCCCGCTGCCGGTCTCCGTGTTCTTGGGCGAGAGCAGGCTTGCGGTTCAAGACATCGTCGATCTTGAGAAGGGCGATGTTGTGGTCCTTGAGGGCCACACAAGCACCCCGTTAACTGTTCGTGTTGGCGGAGTGCCGAAGTTCCGCGCCTCAATAGGGGAACATGACCGTAGAGCAGCGATCAAGATACTCTCCAGGATGAAGAGGCCAACCTCGCCGGTCGGTCAATCTGTGGAAGCGAAGCAACCAGACGGCGCAGCAGACCAGCAACCTGAGTCGGAGAAGTAACGTAACATATCAACGAGGAGTCTGATGATCGACAGCAGGTCGTGCAACGTTTTCAAAGTAAGTGCGTAACCGTAAGGGGGGAACGATGACTGGGACAGAACCTGAGACAGCACAAGACACTCCTTTCGTAACGGTCCCGCTGACCCCGGCAGGCGAGCTCGGCGCTGAGTTCAGCGTTGTGGCCAGCATTTTCAAGAAGCTGCCCGATTTGCTCAAGGAGACGATCGGCCAGATTCTCGACGCAGAGAGTGATGTCTCGGAGCCGAGGATGGGCTCCTTCTCTAGGGACGACATTGTCGCAGCGATCGACCCGACTCAGGTCTGCATCGCGCACGCAACGTTTACGAAAGGGATAGGCGGCGCATCCTTCTTTGTTGCCAAGAGCGAGACCGCTAAGGCTTTGAATGAGCTTATCCTGAGCACAAAAACGGAGAGCGAGAAAGGGGAACTTTCCGCCGAGACGCTTTCCGCGTTCCTTGACCTCGCCAACCAGATATGCAGGAAGGTGAACTTGAGCTTCTCCGAGGTTGCAGGTGGCACGGTCAGCACCGGCGCCTTGGAACTGTTTGACAAGGAATCCCAAGACCTTGCGGAGCTCGTTCCCCAGGGCGAGTCATTCTGCGCAGAGCTGAATGTCTCGGTGCCTGACAAGCTGGATGGCGACATTCTCTTCATTTATTCCGCGGACGCTGTCGAACAGCTGGCGGCAGCAGGGAAGGCGGCCTCTGAGCCTTCCATCGACGAGACCCCCGCGGAGGCACAGCCGCCGGAGGCACAGCCACCGGAGACCGAGTCAGCCCCCGAGGCGCCCGCTCCCCCTGAGGCCAAATCGGAGACGAACGAGCGGCTCAAGGTCATCATGAGCATGGAGATCCCCATCCATGTCAGGTTCGGCGAGACGCAGATGTATATAAAAGACATCCTTCAGCTGGGCACCGGCTCGATCATCGAGCTCAACAAGGCCGTCGATACTCCTGTCGATCTCGTTGTGAACGAGGACCTCGTCATCGCCAGAGGTGAGGTCGTTGTGGTCGAATCTAACTTCGCGGTTCGGATTACCGAGGTCAAGAGCAAGGCCTACCGGATCAAGGGCCTCGGGTAGGGCTTGTCCGCCATAGCTTTCTTGACCGACGTAGCTTCAGCGTAGTTGGTAGCGGAGGCAAAGATGGCTGATGTGGCCTTGATTTTTGGCGCTAACGGCCCCCTTGCCAGGACCATTGCTAACTTCGAGCAACGCCCTGACCAAGCGCAAATGGCTCGTCTGGTGTGGGAGGCGATCCAAACCAAACGCCACCTCATCGTCGAGGCTGGCACCGGAATAGGTAAGAGCCTCGCCTACCTCGTCCCCGTAATCGCGAGCGGCAAGAGAGCAATCATATCCACCAAGACCAAAACGCTTCAGGAACAGCTGCTCAACCACGACCTGCCGCTGCTCCGGAAGGCTTCAGGGACTCGTTTTACCGCAGTCTGCTTGAAAGGAAGGGGCAACTACCTCTGCCTCAAGAGGCTCAAGGACTTCAGCGCCCAGCCGTTGTTTGTATTTCCCCACGAGATCAAGTATTTCCACAAGATACAAAACTGGGCAATCCGCACCGCTACTGGCGACCGCGCGGAGCTGCACCAGCTGCCCGATAGACTGGCCCTATGGCATGACATCTGCTCCCAGCGTGACCTCTGCACCGGCCAAAAGTGCGAGTTCTTCAACGAGTGCTTCGTTTCTAAAGCCCGCGAGGCGGCGGACAAGGCCGGCATCGTCGTCATCAATCACTACCTCTTCTTCGCCAATCTTGCACTTCAACTGAGCTCGGACACCTCGATGCTGCCCGAGCGCAAGCTCCTCGTTTTCGACGAGGCTCACAACATTGAAGATGTCGCCTCGCAGTTCTTGGGCGCCTCAGTTGGGCTTGGGCAGGTCAACGACCTCGTGAACCGAATCGGTCGGCAGATCGAGCTCGAGAAAATTGAGATCAAGGGCCTCACCTCGGCCCTTACGAAGGTTCAAAAAACTAGCAGCGAGTTCTTCGCGCATTTTGCGGCTCGCCGCGACGGGGCCTTCAAACTGACCAAGGATATATTCGATGTGCGTGTTCTGGATGGGCGAGACGAGCTTTGCAGGCAGCTCGAAAGGCTAGCCAGGCTCCTCTCCGATGCGGCCTCGGACGGGATCGATGTCTTTGGTCCGCTTTCGGACCGATGCCAAGAGATGGCGAATTCGATCCGAGACGTTTGCGACCTCGACAACCAAGAGCTCGTTCACTGGGCAGAAGCAAGGGATGGACACGTCCAGCTCAAGGCGACGCCGATCTGTCTGGCGGACACTCTTGCAGAACATGTATTCGGGAAGGTGCCGACAGTGGTGCTCACATCTGCGACGCTCTCGTCGGAAAGCTCATTCAAATACATCAAGAGCCGCCTCGGCGCGCCGGAGCCTCTGGAACTGATGCTCAAGCCCTGCTTCGACTACAAGACGCAGGCCCTGCTCTACATCCCGCGACACCTGCCGCTGCCCGACGACCCTCGTTTCGTCAACATGGCTGCCACGGAAATAGTTAGGATACTCCAAAGAACCAAGGGCAAAGCCTTCATTCTGTGCACCAGTATTGCCAATATGAACGCGCTGCACGAGCTTGTCAGCGACAAGATCAAGCAGCGATGCTTCCTACAGGGCGAGATGCCAAACACCGCTCTACTCAAAGAGTTCCGCCGCGACGTCAGCTCTGTCCTCTTCGCAACCGCGAGCTTCTGGCAGGGCGTTGACGTGCAGGGCGAGGCACTGAGCTGCGTCATAATCGATAAGCTGCCGTTCGCCGTTCCGAGCGACCCGATCATTGAGGCGCGCATCGAGCGGATACGGTCCGAAAATGGCAATCCGTTTTATGAGCTTCAGGTCCCGCAGGCGATAATCGCCCTCAAACAGGGCTTTGGCCGCCTGATAAGGACTAAGACCGACCGAGGTGTGCTCTCGATACTCGATAAGAGGATTCTGCTGAAATCCTACGGCCGCAAGTTCCTTGAGAGCTTGCCGTCCTGCCCAATCACCCACGACATCGAGGCGCTCGACCGATTCTTCGGGTAGGCCTCATGCCCAATCGGCTCTTCATACAAGAATTTGAGTTGGACGGCTCACCTCGCCCAACATATTGACGAATCGCAGCTTGCCGTGATAGTTTATGACTAAGCGTTGCAGAAGGATTAACCTAATGGAGAGAAGCGATGTGGTCGCCGGGGCCGACTGAGCTTATCATTATTCTCGTGATCGTGCTGATTATTTTCGGTGCGGGGAAGCTGCCCGGCATCGGAAAGGTGCTTGGCAAAGGGATCAAAGAGTTCAAGGATGGCTCGACCGGCAAGGACGAGAAGACTGAGAAGCAGGATGATGAGAAAGAACCTGACGAATCGGAGAAGACTGGGTAGCGGCTGACTTCGCCATAGTAGCCCCGGCTACGTCGGCTGAAAAGGCTCCGGTCCTTGCGCCGAGCCGGTTTGACCTACTCGCAGAGCTCGCGATACAGCCGCTCGACCTCGTCAACGTTCGTGTGCAAGGCGAATCTGCTTACGGCAGTCTCCCTTGCACCCCTGGCCAGCCGTGTTCGCAGCGCCTCGTCGTCAAGCAGGGCGCTGACCGCGTCCGCAATACTTTCCGGAAAGCCCGGCTCCACAAGTAAGCCGTCCTGGCCATCCGTAATGATCTCGCTTGACGCGCCGGAGCGCGTCGCCACAACGGCACAGCCGCAAGCCATAGCCTCGACCGTAACAAGGCCAAACGGCTCGGCCTCCGACGCCAAAACCATCACATCAAGCGAACGCATAGCGTCCGGCATGTCTAAAACGCGGTCAACGAGGCTTATCTGGCTTGAGCGGCCGCTGCTCTCAACCATCGAGCGGAGATGCCCGCGATACGAAACGTTTTTATGCTTGGTGGGGCCCGCAACGACAAACTTCGCCTCGCATCCCTGTTTGAGCAGTAAGAGGGCAGCTTTGACGAAGAGCTCCTGTCCTTTGTGGGGCGAGACCTCCCCTAAAATGCCGACCAAACGCTGGTCTTTGCCGACGTTCAGACTACTGCGGAGCGATCTTGAGCGTCCGGAGACGAACTTGTCCACATCGATACCGTTTAGGATCGCTCTCACCTTGCACGGATCAATGAAACGGTGCTGCAAGAGCACTTCCTTGACCGCCTCGGAGACCGCGATGATTGCGTCCGCAGAACCTAGAACCCACTTGTGAAGCGGCGATCCACCCAGAGGCAGCAGGATATGACGTGTGAATACCAGCTTCGGCTTTGACCGCGACAGCCGCCTCACTAGCGCCGCAAAGGTGTAGTCCGGCGGCGTGTGTGCGTTGATCAGCTCCCAGCCGCCAGCAGCGATGGTCCGCCCAAGCCGCCCAGCAGAAAAAAGACACGGGCCGCTGTACTTTCGGGCCATCACGATCTCGACGCCCGCCTCGTTCAGCGCGCCCGCCAGTTCCCCTCTTTTCCGCACAACTGCGCCCACTCGGTGCCCGCGGGACATGAGGGCAGAGCAAAGGTCGGCGAAGACACGCTCGCCGCCTCCGAACCCCGCTGCCGTGTTCACCTGTAGAATCGACAGCGGTCTCATCTTGTCAGTCAAGGTTGCACGCTGGTGGTTCGGCATGGAGAAACTCTTGAGTGCGGGCGATGACTAGGGGGTGCAGTGCAAGGCGCCCTCACACGACCTTCCCGCTGTTCAGACCGCGGTAGTAACATCGGTATCGGGTTTTTTTCGGGACAAAAGCCAAGCCTTCAGATATTTTGTAAAAGTATAAAAAGACGACGCTACGCAGAGTACGAGCCCGTGCAGACCATCGAGAAACCCAGCCTGAAAAAAGAACATCTTCACGAAAGTCATCGGCGGCCTGAACATCAGATCAAGGACGCTCACGTGCCTTTCGGCGGCCACGAGGTCCTTCGCAGCCCAAGTCGTATAGCGGTTCATCTTTGCAATATACTGCTCGAAAGTCCTGTAGCTGTAGTGCACCAGCGGCGCCTTGAGCCGGCCTGTGCAACCGTCGCAGATAACGTCCGCGTGAACCTCCTTCTCCTCATACCGGCATCTGGCCCGCATGAAAAGCCGCACGTTTCTGTCTCGCTCTGGCGACCAACCGCAGTGCCGGATGCGCTTTCCCAGAAAATAGTTCTCTCGCGGGATAGAGTAGCCAACACATTCGGCCTCCCCGCCAAGCACACTCGCCACCTCGCGACTCAGCTCGTCCGGCACGCGCTCGTCCGCATCGCAAAGCAGTATCCAGTCATATTTGGCCTGTGGGATCGCCCAGTTCTTCTGCGATGCCGAGCAGCTGTATTCCCTCTGAATGATTCTTGCGTTGAACCCGCGGGCGATCTCGAGCGTCCTGTCGCTGCTAAAGCTGTCCACGACAAGTATCTCGTCAGCAAACATCAAGCGCTCAAGGCAGTCCCTGATGTTTGATTCCTCGTTGAAAGTCGGAACTATTGCGGTAACTCTTGCATTTGCCATGTCAATATCATACATAAAGAGGTTGAATGCTCTCAACCTGATAAAGTTTCATTTGGTCTGATGAAGAAACTTTTCAGAATCTGGCGGTGTATCCGAAGAGTAGTAGTGTATTGTGACCGGACTATTCTGGGGTTCAGCCAGATTATGGGGAAATGTCATCAGACTAAGTAATAGGATAGAAAATGATCTACGCTGGCTTCTGGCGCCGTTTCGTCGCGCTCATCATCGACTCGTTTGTGTTGCTTATCCCGATGGTTATCGTCATGTCTGCGCTCGGCATCCCTGCCTTCTCTACGGATTTTGCGGCCTCATTCTCTCCTGACAAGATACAGTCTCTCGACCCAGAACAGATGCAAGAAATAGCAACGCAAATAAGGCAGCAGATGATTGCGGTCATACCCTCCATCAT
This sequence comes from uncultured bacterium, assembly GCA_964554005.1. GTDB lineage: Bacteria > B130-G9 > B130-G9 > B130-G9 > B130-G9 > B130-G9. Next base: position 8,634 of record CAZKNE010000056.1, read on the forward strand.
GCTGATGCAATTGCTTAATCTTCTCATTTGGTGGCTTTACTACGCGATAATGGAGAGCTCGCCTTTGCAGGCAACGTTGGGCAAGCTCGCGGTGGGGAGCATCGTTACCGATCTAGACGGGGACAGAATCTCGTTCCTCAAAGCAACCGGGAGGCACTTCGGGAAACTCATCTCCGCTCTGATCCTCTGTTTGGGCTACCTCATGGCTGGATTCACGGAGCGAAAGCAGGCGCTTCACGACTTGATAGCTGGCTGCCTCGTCATCCAGAAGAAGAGCAACATCAAGCCCCTTTACGACCTGCCAGAGTGAGATTTGGCTTGCTAGTGTGCCGTGCTGGCTCGCAGCTATAATGTGATCCTGCGCCATGCCAACGACGCGGTCTAAAATGAGCAAGAAGGACGCCGCTCGCTGTTCGATCATCATCACTAACTACAACGGCAAACATCTTCTCGAGGAATGCCTCCCGTCTGTGCTCGCGGCCGTGCGGCGCCGCGGCGGCCGGGACGAGGTGATCCTGGTCGATGATCGCTCGACCGACGGCAGCCCGCAATTCGTGGCAGAGCACTTCCCCTCAGTGAGAATACAGGCC
>CAZKNE010000057.1:0-9116 GCA_964554005.1 uncultured bacterium
TAACCAACCCGTCCGAATAACGCGCTTTGGCCTCGCGAAACTGGACAGGGCAGGGGATGATCACCCTGATCTCGAACTTGCCGAAACTCCGCTCGAAAGTGTGGAACATCGCATTCCCGGAAGGAGGGTAGTTCGCATCTTTCACACCCTCTACATATATCGCACCCTGAAAACCATAAACCTGAATCGACGAGGCACTCACACCCGGCAGCTCGGCCACGATTACTAATGAACTCCGGTTTTCATACACATCGACATGCGGCTGGAAGCGCTCCCTCTCCAAGGAATCGTCCCAACCATAGGCCGTAACGCGCTCGATCAGTCTGTTGAGCTGGTCTTGAATGCGCTCTACTTCGCCAGAGATGTCGAACTCAGCTTGCACGATGGCTCGCCCCGCTCTCACGTTGCTCTTTCCTCTCAGTTTGATGTTGACCCAAGTCCGTTGCCAGTTTGCTATCCTTAGCATAGTAGGTCTTGCCAAGCAAGCGCTGCAACAGATCATCGACCGACTTGGGCGATACCCGCGTCCCCACGCACGGGCCATTTGGCCTATCGTTGATTATTGATACAACCGGTATCGGGTGTGTGTCCAATATCCCGGACGAAAGCTCCCTCTCGCACGCAACGGCCAGAATGACCTTTGGCCGATGGGTTTTGACCATTTCTCTTGCTAGTGTCCCGCCCGGCACAACACACGCCTGAACACCATGATTGTCGAAAATCTCCAACAGCGCCGCAATGTCGCACCTACCGCACCGCCTACAGTTATGTATATCGCTGGTCAATCTGCGGTCGCACTCCGGAGCTTGCAAGCACTGTGGAAGCAGGATAAGAATCTCCTCCGGCTTGATTGCCAAGTGCTTGTTTATCGTGAGCTTGTTGTTCATTTGCACGAAGGATGACATTAGCCGCTGTTTGGAAATGCCAATTCCCTGTCCAACTAAAAAGGCAACAGGAAGCAAAAGCCTAATGATGACCCTCCGCAGCGCGCGGGACAGTTTGGTCCGGCCCTCCGGCCTGAATGTAGTAATTGACCAGACTCCGCTCAGGAGTAACGCCGAGGCAACAGCGGCCAAGAGATAGCAGAGGACCGGCAGCAAAGTGTTCAGCTTCAGCAAAAGTGGCCTTATAGCCGTAAGCACGCCAAAGACAATCCCGCTCATAAGGAGCCCGGCTGCCCAAAGCGCGTATGCACACAATCTGCCTCCCCCCTCTGGGCGATTTGATAGATTCGTTTGCACCTTAGAGCCCAACTTCTGCCTCGCACCAATCACAACAGGAAAATAGCCTAGACCATGAGTTCAGTCAAACGCCGAGAACCTAAGAATACAACAGCATTCACGGCCGACGCTCGAAATAGAGCCCAGCCAAAGGTCTCCATCGTCATTGTCAACTATAACACAGGCAACTACCTTCGCCGATGTATCTCGTCGATCCTGAACTTTGCACCGGACGTTGAGACCGTCATCTGGGATAACGCCTCGAGCGACGACAGTCTGGTCTTAAAGCGGGAGATGCAGCAAAAAGTCCGGCTGATTCGATCGCCGCAGAACGTCGGTTTCGCAAGCGCCGTCAACGCTGCGGTCCAAACCTGCTCGGGCGAGTTCGTCCTGCTCCTGAACCCCGATACAGAGGCCCGGTCTGACTTCGTCTCGCCGCTTGTCGATTTCATGGAACAACATGGCCGCCGAGGCATTGTCGGCGGAAAGGTCATCAACCCGGACGGCTCGCTAGAGAAGGCTTGCCGAAGGGCAATCCCAACTCCCACATCCGCCATCCTGCGCCTGACTGGCATCGCGCTGCTCTTTCCCAATTCCCGCAAGCTACCGCTATACAATCTCCCAGCCAGCACGAACGAGAGAGCCCACAAGGTCGGCGCGGTCTCCGGCAGCTTCTGCATGTTCCCGAGGGAATTAGCCTTGAGGGTGCCGTTCGACGAGCAGTTCTTCTTGTTCGGGGAGGACCTCGACTTCTGCTTTCGCGCCTCAAAGCTAGGAGAATCTGTCTGGTTCGTGCCATCTGCGTCTGTCATCCACCAAAAGGGAGTCTCGATGCGCCGTAGGCCCATATTCTCCCTGTTCTGCTTCTACGATTCGATGTTGAAGTTCTACAAGAAGCATTTCGCCTCGGGACATTCACTTGCGTTCAACGTTGTGGTATTCATTGCTGTATGGGCACTCGCATTCCCCAAAATGGTCTTTCGCCTCGTCGCATTACCAATCAAATGCGTGGCAAAGTCCTGGAAGGCTGATGACTAAGGCGCCGCACGCAACCAGGAGGCGTGGCGTCAGTCGCTCCACGCGCACCGCTCTTGACCAGATCCTGCTCTTAGTGGGTGATGTCGCGATCGCACTCACCGCATATCTCGCCGCGTTTTGGCTCCGGTCAAACTTCACCTTCTTCATATTCGATGACGTGATGCCCTCTCACCGCATCTACGACGTTGGGCACTACGTGTGGCTGCTCATCCCCGGCCAGGTGGTCATCTTCTACTTCTTTGGTCTCTATGAGCCGTTTGACGCATTTCAGGTCAGGGTCCGATTGCGACCGATAGTGGGCGCCATAACCCTCGAGACTGTCCTGCTCGCTGCCTTCTACTTCTTCCTGCGAAGCGTGCCATTCCCACGGTCGATCTTCCCCATCTTCTGGCTGCTTAACTGCACGTTCATCGGCATCTTCAGGGCCTTATCTTTCCTCGTATTGGTCAAGGGCAGGCCGAAGAAACGGGCCATTGTCGTCGGCACCTCAACCGTCGCAAGAAGCCTACTGAAACGACTCAGCGAGAACCGAAGCTACCGAATCGAGGTAGTCGGCGTTCTCCGCGCACCGACCGAGAAGAGCGACGAGCATGTCATCTGTGGGTTTCCAGTCCTGGGCGACGTCTCACGCGTGCCGGACATCATCGAAGAACTTGGAGTGGATGAGGTCATGATCGCCTCGCCCAACAGCTGGCAGCAGGATTTTTTGCCGAGGTTGATGTTCTCCTCTTGCTGCTCTCACGTCTCAGTCATTCCCTCCGATTACGAGGTGCTAATTGGAAGATTACAGGATTTCAGAATATCGGATGTGCCGCTAATTGAGATTGAATCAGCGCTGAAGCCCGCATTCCAACTCGCGATCAAGCGCGTCTCTGATGGCATATCCTCCCTGGGCCTTTTCCTCGTCCTCTTGCCGCTTTTTCTGCTAGTCGGCCTGCTTGTGAAAATCACCTCAAAAGGCCCCGTCTTCTACAAGCAAGAACGAATAGGCAAGGCCGGCAACCTCTTTAGGATAATCAAGTTCAGGACCATGACCCACGATGCGGAGCTAGCAACCGGCCCAGTCCTGTCAAACAGCGCCGACAACCGCATCACTGCGGTCGGGCGCATCCTGAGAAAAACAAGGCTGGATGAGCTGCCGCAGCTGTTAAACATCATCAAGGGTGAGATGAGCTTCGTGGGGCCTAGGCCCGAGAGGCCAGTCTTTGTTGAAGAGTACTCGCAGCGGATACCTGGCTACTCGCAGCGGTTCTCAGTGCTTCCCGGAATAACCGGCCTCGCCCAAATACATGGCGGATACGCGACGATCCCTGAGATCAAGATCAAATACGACCTCGGCTACATCCAGAACTTCTCGATCTGGCTTGACCTGTTCATCATCATGGAAACGCTGAAAGTTATCCTAGTGGGGGACGGGTCCCGCTGAGCGCACCAGCGAGGGCCTCAGCCGGCGGCCTCGAGGCGCCGTCGATTCCTTGAACCCGGGTTTGCTGTTCCTCCTGTCTCAAACGTGCATGTCGCAAGCTATGTCACAAAGATTGTCGCAAACGTGTCGCAAACCTGCTGGACCTCGTGTCACAGCTCGGTGTCACAGCTTGTCACACTGATTGCGTGGGAGGCATGCAATGATGGTGGTGGGAAGGAGACGAGAACTACGGAACCCGCTGTAGGTGGGACCATGCCTCGTCTTCCTCCGGTTGGTTCCAGTCCTCACCGAGTGCCTGCTCGCTCAAAAGAGCTGTCTCGGGAACATCGGGCTCGTCGATCAGCACCAGTCGCCGCGTCCGGAACTCGCCGAAGCGCCTCATCTCCTTGTCCTTCAGGACGCGGAACGTCTAGGCCAGACACATCTGTCGGTCATTGACACAGCCCTGCAACGGTGAAATGCTGTTCAATCAGCCATGTATGATCTTGATTCCGTGATTATCCGTGAGAGGAATCGGTATGACCGCAGATTGCGTCAAGCCAGATAACCCCCGCCCAAAGGGCTTCCTTAGCCCGTTGGCCCTGAATAAGAAGCTCTATCCATTCAAACTCGAGGATAGGATTGTCCCACCCCCGTCAAATCCTCTTGACGACGCGTTCGATGACATTCAGCCTCGATACGAATTCGCAGCAATCGTTAAGGACCCAAAAACGGGGGAGATCTTGTTTGAGGGACATGGCCTTACTACCGTTGACCAACGCACTGGGGACATTTGCATTTGGCTGCATCGAGGGCCAGACCCGAATGGGATGCCTAAGATCCCGCCCCGGAAGAAGCTGATTCTCAGCGGCAAATGTGAGGATGGGACGAGCGTTTTCAGCCATGTTCTTCGATGTGATCCGCCTCGTGTCATGATAGAGACGTCCGTATATGGCGACACTAAGCCGACTGAGCATAAATCCACGGTCACAATAAGATGCTCGTGCAATCTGTTGTTTGTCCTTGCGGAAGGCTATACCTCCTGTAGCGAAGTGACCCAGAAGGGCGCTTCCGTTTATGTTTCACTATATAACTGCTTTCTTCCGCAGTTCTACTACCATGACCGATCAATGTGGCGAATTCCACCGGAGGACGACGATTGGGCCTTCGAATTCTCGTGGGGAGAATGGAAAGTTGTGATGGGTCAATACAGAAAAGAAAATCGCGAAGAGGCAATGTACGAGGGTGCTCGCGGTGTCCCGACCGGCTTCCTTCTAATGAAAAGGCATACGATGAGTGTCCATCCGGCATTCTCGAGGGTTTTGAAAAGGGAACTGAAGCATCTTCTTGCTGTGCTGTCCTTTGCGACGCTGAATCCTGCCCAGGCACGGTTCTTGGAATACCGGGACCGATCGCAGCGCCCAATCCTGAGACTTCATAGCTTGATCCGCGCACCTGAGTGGTCCAACAATCTTGGGATAATCCCGGACAGAAGGAGCTTAAAGAGATTCCTTGAGCAAGTACATGATTGTCAGTTCACCGGGAGTCCCTGGTGGCGATTCGCAGCGCGCCACCTGATGCTCGCGACTCGCAGCACAGACCCGGGTGTGGACGGCCTACACAGCGCTTTTGCATACGCATGCATCGCTCTCGACTGCATTGCTTCTAACCTCCCCATGGAGCCCGGGAGTACAAAAGACAAGGTCAAAGCAGAGCTTGGTCATCCTAAACTGTTTGATGACGGCGATCCGACCGAGGCAAATCAAAAAGCCAATGTGCAGAAGCTGCGCGAGAAATGGGAGAAAGAGCTCGAATCGAACTGCGGGACGTGGGGTATCCCTGACCCTAAGCGCGACTACATGCTCCGAATCCTGGGAGCCCTGATCGATGCGAGCAGGATCTCACACGACAAGTTCGCGGATAGGGTGCTCGCCTTGGAGACAGCTCTTGGCATTGATTTCGACCAGGACGAGGGGAAGATCAAGGAATTCAAAGACTATCTGAGCGAGCGACGGGGAATGGTGATTCACAAAGGAACGCCTCCTCTGCGCGAAGATGACCGAGGATTCATAAAGGAATCGTCATGGCTGCTGCTCTTTGTGCTACACGCGGCTCGGATGATGTTGGCAGCCGTTGGCTATAAAGGCTATTTCCGTGCTCAGGGGACCTTCACCTCTATTCTCTTCCATACAGGAATGAGGATGCCTCTGCATCCTGACGACTTCTGGGCAGTTCAGAACAGACTCAATGAGGAGTGGGCCAAGTCTATAATGTCCCAGAAAGACACTGATAGCTGAACCATGGTTCTACGGGATTTGCGCATCTTCCTGCACATGCAAGCAGCCGGTCCCACGTCTCAAGCACCAGATTCCGCGTGAAGTATTCGCAGAAACACATGTGATCATTCATTCTACGCCCAGTATCTCGCGCCAATTGTAGATGAAGTGCGCGTAGCCCTGCTCGGCCAAATCTTCTTGAAGGCTATGTGCTCTTTCGGCACTCAATTCAAGAAAGGTTAAGGCGGCAGGGAGCCACTACTTGATTTGGCAGGCACCCTCCCCGGTGGGCAAACAAACAAGTAACGCTCGAACGGAAGTGCGCTTTCCTGAAATGGGACCTTACCCCTGTGCAATGCCTTGCGCACCTTGGCTTCGCGGTCTTCCTTCCGACAGATGAACACGCGGCAGTAGTCCGAGGATCCAGCCTCAGCCACCTCCTCGTCGAGATGCTCAGGTAAAGTGAAAAACGGGTATGGTCTTGTCCGCGTCGTTACTGCCTCGACCAAGTGAGCATCGTAGAAACTCAATCCTTCAAGGTGTTCGTCAACAGCAATAATCTCAAATGGGCCATCAGGCAAACGCGCCTCGATCGAGGCATGAAGTGCTCGCATATCGTGGCTCGATGGGCAGTGAGCAGCAGCGAGCTTCAGTCCCACCAAAACCGTTATCCAAAGCCCTAGTGCAAACATCATCCATCTCGAGAATCCCAACGGGTTTGCGTTTGACGCTCCCTCTGATGCGGTTTGCGGGACGAGTCTTGCGGTGGCAATTGCCAGTGCCGGGAATATAGGAAGCAAGTAAAAAGGGAGCTTGGAACTCGCCACTGAGAAAATGAGTAACGGAAAGGCAATCCAGACTGCCAGAAAGAGCTTGGCCGGATCGCGAGCGACGTCAACCCACGTCGGCTTCGTGAATAACTTCCTCCAACCTCGCCGCAGGGAGCGCACCCAAAACAGCGACCACGGCAAAGTCCCCAGCAGGACTACAGGTAGATATATCAATGCACCTTCAGGGCCTGGATTGCGCGAATACTTGGCGGATACCGTTCGTCCGAGCACCTGATTGTCAAGAAAATACCCTAGCGCGCCAGGGACCTTATTCGCGACCCAGGCATACCAAGTCAGTCCGATTGCCCCGAACAAGACCAGCCCAAGCAGAGTCCAGAGCGTGAAAAGATACGCTAGAGATCGCCGCTTAACGACGAGAAAGACGAGCATAGCAGCCAAAGGAACCAAAACGGCAGGCCCCTTCGTCAGAAAGCCCAAGCCAAGAGCTACGAACAATAACATCTTCCATAAGGTCGGGTGGCGCGCATCTGGCTTAACACTCTGCCAGAACGAGAAAAAGGCCCCAATCGTCCACAACGTCAACGGAGTATCCGGCGTTACAATGTTTGCCGCAACGTACGGAATCGCCATCGTTGCATACACCACTGCGGCCAGAAGTCCCGCTCGCCTTCCGCTGAGCGACCGTCCCAGGAGAAACACAAGCAGAATCGTCAGGACGAAGCACAACGCGCAGAATGCTCGTGCACCCCATTCATTTTGCCCAAACAGTCGCATTCCCGCGGCAATCCCCCAACAAGTGAGAGGCGGCTTGTCAAGCCATATCTGCTGGTGGAGACGCGGGATCAAAAAGTCCCTAGTCTCAGACATGGATTGCGCAATACTGACGTAAAAACCTTCATCCGGGGCGAAGATGCCGCGCGATCCCTGGAAGGCAAAGGCCAAGATGATCAGACTCGCACCGATTGCGAGGGTCCAGACATGTCTTGTGATAGAAGACATAGATTTCTGCGTTAGTTCAGGCCTGTTTCTGTCGATCGGGGTCAAATGGAATTACCTTCGTTTGTGTAAATTAAAGTTAGCGGCCTAGGTTTGTTTCTCGACATTTTCCGCGCCTCAAGACCCTCCCAACATGGGCTTGGCTTCCAATCACCAGCCGCACTCTTCTTGCTCACAGCGGTGTTCTTCTTTCTTTCACGTTAGGTTTTTATTCTCCTAACTAAGGTAAACACTGCCTAACCTGATTTCCACACCTTTTCGGGTAAACTCAATCTTAACTCGTTCTTCGTAACACGCTCTAGCATTCCAGTCAAAGAGAATACTACATTGTGGATGCCTGATTCTACGAGATCATGCGCTACACGCCCAGAATCTCGCACTAGTCGTAGATGGAGTGCGCGCAGTCCTGCTCGGTGAGGAAGAGGCGCTAGCGGTTGAGGCCAGGTCTTGCTCTTTCGCGCTGAAGTGTTTCACAGTATCGATGACCTTCCGGGCTCCTGTCCGGCTCTGTATCAGGGTCAAGCATTGATCTTTTGACAGTATCGAGCAAGAACTTATAGCTATCATTACATTGCATCATTTAAGGAGGGATTGTGATGAGGATTCTCGGATTCGTTGGGTCCATGAGAAAGGACGGAAACACAAGTCGGCTCGTGCAGGCTGTTCTTGATGCGGCCAAGAAGGCGGACAATGATGTAGAGACGGAGATGGTCTATCTGTCGGACCTTGACATCGGGCCGTGCCACGCCTGTTATGACGTCTGCGCCAAAGAGCTTTACAAATGCGTGATCAAGGACGATCTACAGACCGTCCTCGAGAAAATGAAGCAAGCTGACGGGCTCGTAATCGGCTCGGCGCTTTATTTCATCGTGCCGTCTCGACTTATGGCCTTCATGGAACGGCTCAGCTGTGTTGCTCATCTTGGCCAGTTCCTGGGCTTCAACGAGCATCCGCTTGAGGATAAGCCCTGCGGCCTGGTCGCGGTCTCAGCGGAAACGACTCGTGCCTCGACCAATCGATGTCGTAAGTGCCTGACCACTGCCCCCGCCGTTCTCATGCCCGTCCGATTGAAATGGCGCAAATGAGAATGTAATCATCGATTTGGCGCGGAGCCTGTTATAGCCCTATTGGCATGTTCCGAAGTGTTATGTATGATTGCAATTGAAAGGAGTTTAACTATGAAACACTTCTATACCACGGTTATGTCTGTTTGTCTGGCTATGCTGCTGGGCGGGAGCCTGTTCGCCGCAGAATATCACGTGAATCTCGACGGCTCTGGGGATTTCGCGGTCATTCAGGACGCGATCGATGCGGCGCAGGACGGCGACGTCATTATTGTGCATCCTGGCACGTACTACGAGAACATCCACTTTCTTGGCAAGAATATCGT